>JBGSVU010000414.1:0-1788 GCA_041752775.1 Pirellulaceae bacterium
GCTGCTGCTGCTGAACTTGCGGGAGGCCCTTGAGGATCCGCATGGTGATTTGAACTGTAACCAGTTGCGGACGATCACGGCGCTGTTGTACATGTTGTCCATCGAGGGCATCTGGCCGGCTGGACAGGGACCCCTGTTGCAGAAACTGACCATGCGAATTCACAGCCTCGCGAAAAAACTGGAAGTCGATACGGGTGCCAGGCCCCTGACAGTCGCGGAACACCAGCAGGCCAATCGGGCGCGAATCCAGCTGGAACACGAACTGGAACTGCTGCGCCGGAGGGCCGGTCTGTCCCGCCGCACCACCGAACTGAAACGGCCGCCGGACTGGCAGCGAATCTGGAACTGAACCGTCACCATCCCCTGCCTGATCCCCGTTGAAACGCCGAAAGCACGATCCGAATGAGTGAATCCAATGACTGCGCCCCGTGGGCACAACCGGATGCCATCCACTGGGCTTCGGGAAACGAAGCCATGCAGCGGATGACCCGGCTGGTTCTTAAAACACTGGAGAATGATCCGCGCCAGTTTCCCATCCAGATTCGTGCCGCTGCGGCGCTGGTGATACTGCTCGGGCGCCGCGGGCTGTGGCCGGCTCATGACCAGGAGGAAATGAACGGGATTGCCGCCCAGGCCCGCCGGTGTTTGTCGGTGGTTCGCGAATACTATTCGATCGAATCCAAACGCCGGGAGGATGTGGCCACACACTCGGGGCTGCACCGGCTGTTAAAAACTCTCGAGACGGAAATGCGGATTCTCGATGCGCGCCAGTCGGAAGAACCGCTGAATATTCCGGACGCACCGCCTGAATCCTGGGGCAATATCTGGCCCCCCCGTGTCTGAAAGCCGGGCCGCGGCAGGCCATCAACAAACAAACCCCACCTGTTCAAAGCGAACGGGTGGGGAATGGATTTTTTCAATGCTGGGTCGACGACTGGTCAGTCACCAATCAGGCGAACGTTTTCGGCGCGGGGACCTTTCGGACCCTGACCGACGTTGTACTCCACACGCTGTCCTTCGCGCAGTTCCTCATAGCTGACGCCTTCCAGCGACGAGCTGTGAAAAAACATGTCTTTTCCCGATCCATTCTCGATAAAACCGAATCCTTTGTCTGTGATTCGTTTGATCGTACCTTCTGCCATCTGCTTAATCCAATACTCTGAAGAACAAGTGTGTTGCCATCGGTCAACGAAACATTTCCGCCACTTCGACAACCAGTCGAAATTGGCCCGAGGATAAACTTTGGGAACGCTTCCCGCTGACCTCGCAGCCGATTCTTGTCCATAACCCTAACGGTACTGACATCTTCGGGCGAGGGGGCGCGAGGCCAATTTTTCAAAATAAGTCTGTTTCCGGGTGAGGCGATGGCAGGCCCAGCCGCAAAGTCTGCCCGTTTGCCATCCGTTCAGTCATTTCACACCGAATCAGTTGCAGGGGAGTCACTGTCACCGTCCGGAACCGATTCCGGATCGTCATGATCCTGTTGCGCGGATTCGTCCGGGTCTCCATGCAGTTTGCGGTGTGTTTTTTTTTCGCGTTTGGCAAGGGCTTTGGCCCGTTTTTCCATCTCGCGTTGCCGCTTCGCGAACGTGTTCTGGTTTTTTGCGATCAGAATTCTCCGAAAAATGTAGCTTGAAATCGAATTCGTCCACGTCGGGTCTAACGCGCCCGTGAAACGGGGCGAACCCGCCGCCCAGGCTGTTGGCCAGGCCGGTCGTCACGGACTGAATCGCCTGAAGCGGAACGGTTTCGCGACCGACTGGCGCCCTGCCAGGCTGTCCCAGGTTC
>JBGSVU010000415.1:0-4282 GCA_041752775.1 Pirellulaceae bacterium
TGCTGCCGATGCGCGACGATGCTTTGCGTCCCGCTGCATGGAACAACTCTTCTGAAACCCAACAGCCAGGGATGGAACCACCTCCCCAGCAGCAATCGGGCATCGCGTGGGAACAACACCCTCCAGCCGAAAACCCCGTTCAACAAACTCCACAAATGTTGAACCGGCAGTTAACTCCCCAACTGAACCTGCCGGTCCGACACGATTTCGGCCAGTCGCCCGCCGGCGAAAATCTTCAGAATGCAGGTGCGAATCTGCCGGGAAAAACTTCGACGGCCCGCACGCTGCTCGACCAGCTGGAACTCTCTGCGCAGCGCGTCCCAATGCCGGGTATGCCCCTCACGCTGGAAGAAGCCCTCTATCAGACTCCGCCGGAGTCCCGCCGTTCGATGCTGCCCGCCTACTGGCAAACCTGGCGTGACCGGGCATTGCTGGTTGCCGTCCAGGTCAATCTGCAGACATTGCAACAACTGGCCGATTCCGGCCGGATGTCGGACCCCAGAATGCAACAGGTCCTCCAGATCTGCGCCGATGAAATGATGGCCCAGGAAATGTCACTCGCGCGTTCCCAGGCCACCCTGCGCCAATACTTTCCCAGCCTCTCCCACGGCGAATACCAGCCGGTCGCGATCGACAACCCGGTTACGGGTGGCTACGACTCGCAGTATCAGTGGTACGTCGAACACGGACGGGACGATGCGAACCTGGCAGTCCTGGACGGTTCTCTTCCCAGAATCCTGCAACTCGTTTCCCGAAGTGCAGACGATGCAAATCGGGCCAGCGACCAGTTGGCCCAGTCGTTCCAGGCCGTTGCCGGCGGTCAAATTGCTGCTGAACAACTGTCGGAAATCATCCACCAGCACAACGCGGCACTGGCTGCCATGCTCGATTCGCTGAAACAGTACAACTCGACCATCGGCGAGTATGCCTTGACGCTGAAAGACGCCGCCCAACCCCCCCACGAACTGGTGCGAATGCTGATCCCCGTGCGGCGCGTGAATTCTGTTGCTGTTTCCACCAACGGAAATTTTCAGAATGGCGAACCGTTCTCCAGCCGACAGGATGCGGGGAATCAGTTGGCCGACGTCCGCGGTGCTGATTTTCAGCAAAACCCTGGCCAGGCGGTACCGCCCGTGACCAGTCGCACCACCAGCCTGGGCGACCTGAATCAGCCGGGTTTTGAAAACTCCGACACGAACAACCGCCTGAGAGAGACGATGCCGCAGGAAGACGTCAGCCCAGACAGCATGGGCAACCCGCATTTTCAGAATGGCGCAGGCAACGACCGATTCGGCGCTCCCGGCCCTGCCGGCAATCCACCCAACAGCAATCCCCCCGCGTCACCCGATTTTCGCCGTGCGGATCCAGGGAACTTGCCTGCCTCACAGCCGGCTGGAAACCCTCCCGCAGTCCACTTTGGAAACCCGCCTCCGTCGGCCGGATTTCAGCCAGAAGGCACAATTCGCTAATGGTGGATTGTTGACGAACTGGGTATCTGGGCGCGGCAAGTCCGTTCAGGACCCACCCAAATAATCCAAATCGGCAAATCGGCAAATCGGTGCCGGCAAATCGGTGCCGGCAAATCCCAATCAAATCCAAATCGGTGCCATCCACCAATCTTCACACCCGCAGGAATCGAGTTCTGATTCCTGCCGCCTTCGTCAAAGTAGCACGGTGGTCCCCCACCGTGGTATGCGCGACACGGTGGAGGACAATTTCACCGCACCCTTCTTGAAAAGGCAACCTTTTAGTGCCGGCCACCAGTTGAGCTGTTGTTACAACGGTCGATCATTCCCCACCTGTCAAATCGGGCACCGCCTGGATCGTCACGGCAATCTTGAAACACGCGTGTGCAGACTATCTGCACATTCGACTGATCTGAATTTTCGATTTGCCTCAACTGTCGGGCAGCGAGTCATGCTTTTCTGACAAATTCGGACTTCAGCGACATCGCTCCAATTCCGTCGATTTTGCAGTCGATGTCGTGGTCGCCGCCAACGATGCGAATGTTCTTTACTTTTGTGCCGACTTTGACCACGCCACCATTGAATTTGAGATCCTTGATAACGATGACGGAATCGCCATCGTTCAGCAGGTTGCCGTGGGCATCGCGGGTCGCTTCGTCACTGGCGTCCTCGGCGGCGGCGACGGGTGACCATTCGTGGGCGCAAGACGGACAGACCAGCAGCATCCCGTCTTCGTAAGTGTATTCTCCGCGGCATTGCGGACAGTTGGGTAATTCGCTCATGGTTGGTTCACGGATTGGTATTTTGTTTGTGTCCGGATTAACTGATCCCCGTTCCTTTCTCAAGCCAGGTCCATCCGGACGCCGAGGGTCAGCAGGACGTTGGCGTAGCGCTGCTGGTCGGCGGTCTGAATCGTCAGGACGTGGTCGGGGCAAATCACGGCATCGTAAAATTCTCGGTACTCCAGCGGTTGCAACTCCAGCTGCAATCCGGCCGCAGCAATTGAACGGCGATAGTCATCCCAAACCGGACGGTCGGCCGTCAGCGCGTAAGGTCCGGCCGTCTCGTACATCATCGTACGGACTGATTCAATTGGCACCGCTGACAGCAGCGCCTGTAGAACCTGGTCACAAGTCATCACGCCAGGCATCAGGTTCAGATGCACCAGTCTGGCCCGGGGACCTGTTTTGGACGATGCCGGAAAATTGCCGTCGGCGATCAGGACGCGTGCATGATGCCCCGCTGCGGCCAGCGCGGCGAGGATTTCCGGATGGATCAGGCGGTAATTAAGCAAAATTATTTTCTCCCAAAAGCGTGGCGGAAGTTTCCGTTTGACCAGAGCCACGGTAAATTGAACATCCCTGCTCCGCAGTTCCAGCAGACCCGGCCAGACAGACCCGGAAGCGGTTCTTGTCCGTACAGGTTCCGGATTTCGCCCGCAGGAAGGCCGCCAGCGAGCTCTATCGTATTCCCAATTTTTTAAAACTCCAGTCCTCATTCGACAATCCATGAATGAAAATCCGCACCGTGAAAATAACCGCAAGTGGCAGACTCTGACGCGAGAACAGCGGCGGATCGCCGGTGTGCTGGTCGAAAAATCCAAAACAACGCCCGATGTCTACCCGATGACGGTCAATTCGATCACGGCCGGAGCCAACCAGAAATCGAACCGCAGCCCGCTGATGACGCTGACCCAGGAACAGGTCGAGCGGGTTCTGGACCAGCTGCGCGAACTGGGCGTCGTGATCGAAGTCCACGGCGATGGTCGCGCCATCAAGTACAAACACACGTTGTACGACTGGCTGGGAGTGGACAAGGTCGAGATGGCGGTGATGGCCGAACTGTTGTTGCGTGGCCAGCAAACGCTGGGCGAATTGCGACAGCGGGCCAGCCGGATGGAACCGGTCGACGATCTGGAACAGATGAAAACCATCGTCCAGGCCCTGGTCGACCGCGAACTGATGCTGGAACTGACGCCGGCGGGTCGCGGTCAGGTGGTCTCACACAATCTGTATAACTTCGACGAACTGAAAAAAATCCGGGCCGGGCTGGGCGACAGCAAAGACCACGTCGATTCCGACGGCGATTTTTCCGGCGAAACGGCGACTTTCGCAAAAACCCGGAACCGCGACAGCCTCGAATCCCGCCTTGAGGAACTGGAACGCGTCGTGCTGGAATTGTCTGAACGGATTGAACGCCTGGAAAGTTGAATCCTTCGGAAGTGACGGCCCCTGCAGGCACTGGAAAGCCGTTGTATCGACTGGAGTAACCGGATGACCGAAGAAGAGCTCTTTTGGCGAATCGCTGCGGCACCAGCCGCACAACAGGCCGAAATGCTGGACCAGCTATGTGCCGGCGATCCGGAACAGCGCAGGCGGATTGTTCAGCGGCTGAAGGAGCAGGATCAGCGGCCGCCCGATAAAAATCCCGGGCCGCTACACGACAACTTTGACAATACGCTTGAGGCCAGCAGCGGTACCGATGGCAAGGGCCTGGCCCACAAGGGACCGGACCCCTGGAAAGGCAGAGGGGGTCAGACCCCTTTGGTGACAGGCAGTAATTCCCCGGCGAAGCCTTCAGCATCCCGGGCCGAACCGGCCGCGCAGACACTGGACAGCGCTTCGGGCCGTTCCACTCACCAGCCGGTTACACCCCACCAGCCGCAATCGGGGCAAATGATCGCGGGTCGTTTTCAACTGGTTGATCTGATCGGACAGGGGGGGATGGGATCGGTTTGGGTCGCCGAGCAGATTGCACCGGTGCGGCGGCGGGTGGCTCTGAAACTGATCCGGCCTGATCGCGACGGCGGAACGATC
>JBGSVU010000416.1:0-3641 GCA_041752775.1 Pirellulaceae bacterium
GGTCAATGACCCGGAAAAGGAGTCGATTCACTCGCCGCGACCTGCTGAAGATCATCTTTTTTTTCAGGGATTGCTGGAGGGGATCGCTCAAATTGAAAAACTGGCCTACGACCATTTGGCAACGATGGGGTCGGCTTATCCGTCGCGCGTTTTCACCGTGGGCGGTGGGGCTGGGAACAAACCGTGGTGCGAGATCCGGCAGCAGATACTGGGTGTACCGGTTATCGCCTGCCAGGAAACGATTGCGGCAGCGGGAACGGCCAGGCTGGTGCTGCGCCTGGAAACTCGATGAGGGTTGCCCGGGATTGCCCGGTGTTCCATTGCCGGGCATTAGGGCATGGGACCGTGTCAATGGGTTCTTCATGCAAACATTAGAACGTCAGTTTGAAATTTTCAAAATAATTGGTTTTATTACTGCCGAACCCTTGACGCAAAAAAAAATCGGTATACTCGAGCTGCGCACCGCAATCCCGGTTCTCAGAATCAATTCAACGGTTGTAGACTACCAGATACGTCACGACCTTGACCGTTAAAGGATTGAAAATGGTTGTTCGTCCCCACTCAACTGCGGGAGTTCTTTCTCTCCTGTTAATCTTGAGCTTTGTATTTGCGCTGACAGGCCTGAACGCTCCGCGAATATTCGGGCAGGAATTGCAGGATGCGGCGAACGGCAGCGTTTCGACTCCCGATGCCAACAATCCCATCCCGGCAACGAAGCCTCGTACGGATACAGGGCAAGTTTCTGATGACACGCCTGTCGAAATCAGTCGGCAAGTTGTGCTGCAGCCAAAAACGGCTGGTGCCAAAGTGTTTCCCGATCACAGGCTGAACCTTGGTCCAGTCGAGAGTGGCAAAAAATACACTCTAAAAATGCAACTGGTAAACAACAGTGCAGAACCGCTGGTCTTCCGCCGGGTAGGCGCCAATTGCTCCTGTGTGCAATTGCGGGTTCCAAAAGGGGATGTTCCAGTTGGTGGGCAAGTAGATATCGAGGTTGTTATTTCGGTGCCAGAGCGACATGCAACCGAAGTTTTTCTGGTGGGGGTGGATTTTTTTTCTGATGAAAATGGTCGGGATGAAAGTCCCTTTTTCCGGGTTCGCGTTCAATCAACGGAGATTCAGCGGCTATTGTGTTTTGGGGCAATTCCGTCTGCCCTACAAGTCGGACCGGGGCTGAAACGGCTGTCGTTGCACCTGATGGTCACGAAGCCACTCGACGCCAACTCGTTGCTGATTGAAAAAAGCGAAACGCTGCAGGATGCGATTCTTTCCATCGCACCCGATGGAAAGAAGTGGCAACTGCTTCTTGATATTTCCGGAGTACTTCTGGACGACGGCTTTCGGGATTGTTGGGTACGCGTTCGCGACCCGGCGTCCGAACGGAGTGCCGAAGCCCGATTCATGCTGGAAAAGGCGCCAGCGGTCTCCGTCAGCCCCGCCATCATGACATTTATTTTGGATGGCGAAAGCGGATTGCGGAAAGCCAGAGCTTTCCTGGTGCTGGATGAGTCTGCATTGGAACAGATTCCAGGGCCCATTGAGAATGCGGACTCAAACCCGCAATCGACGCCCACCAACATTCAGCCCCAGTTGTCCATCGAGGCCGGGATTTCTGGGCAAGCCATTGAGGTCCAGGCAACCCCATTGCGCCGCGGGCTGTTTCGGCTTGAACTGCAGTTTCCTGCCGAACGGATGGGTGATTCTGTCGACGGAGAGATTTCCTGGTCCGTCGAATGTGGAGCGTTTAACAGTCGATTCCATTCCTTGTGGAGAATTTCAGAATGAAACGCTTTACCGTAATTCACAGGTGCAAATGTCACGAAGACACTTTGTCATTTCCGCCCGATGGTTTTTATTTATGCCAAAGCCACGCTGTAGTCAGGGGAAGTACCGGTTGGCAATAGACGGCAGCTGTCTGTTTTGAGCTCGCGACGGGCTGGCTGGTTCGAGCGTCCTGTTGTTGCAAGGTTAAAAGTTAAAAGGCATTACTGAAATGGGGCAATTCGACATGCGGGGCAAACTGTTTTTCTTCGTTTTGATTTTGCATTTGAGGGTGCTGCCCGGTTTCGGTGTTGCTATGGCGCAGGAAAGTCACGCGAATGGAGCCGCCGAATGCTCCATTTTTGAGTCCATGTATCTGAATGCCGTAGGCATTACAGCTGGCGATGTCGTGGTTGAAGTCACGACAAATTTTGACACTGTCAAACCTGCGAAGGATGGTTCGGGTCCTGAGGGTATTTTTCAATCAACCACACTTCGCTATCGCTGTGTTTTCGATTTCGAAAAGTCGCGTTTCTGCATGATCAAGCAGCAGGGGCCCGATACTCGCGTGGACATGGCCGACCTGTCCGGAAAACCACCCGAAACGTCGCCAGACTACACGGGCTGGTCAATTGACTTTCGGAAAAAGGAATTGCTGGCGCTGGGACAAGAGGGGCCGTTGCCATGGCAGATCGCGGGTGATGGGGCGGTGCCCGTAACTTTGGAACGATTCCGTTTCTATGATCCCCGGTCAATAAGTTTTGTTACAATCGCGGGGCTGGTGGAACAAGAATTTGGATTGATTCGGAAAATTTGCTCTGGAAAAACGTTCTGGAGCAGGGCACAACTGGCAGAAGACGTATTGAAAATCACGTTGTTCAGTGGTGAATATGACGACGGAAGCGAGATGGCAATTTGGGAGTTTGATTTGAAAAACTCTTTGCCACTGAAGTTTTCGGAGCTGGTGTGGCATGCAGGGAACAAAGTTTTTTACCCGGGGCGGGAAGGAAACATGGAATGGACAGTGGTTGATGGCTATGACGTGATTTCCTCAAAGACCTGGAAAGACTACAGCCAATTGCGTTCGGTGAATGGAAAAAGCTACTTTGGTAGTCTGACAACGACGACGCGTTTTCACTGGTTTTCCGTTAACCAGGAGGTGGACGGCAGATTTTTTGACGGAAGTGTGCTCAGCTCTCCCGCAGAACTCCGGAAATGCCTCCAGATGCCGGAGAAAAAATAAAGTTGTGCCTGACCATTCGGGCCCGCAACCGATTATCCTCCCAGTTGGGGCATGAACATTCCATTGCTGCACGTCTTTAGGCGATCCTTGCTGCCAGCTTGCGGCCGGTGGCGCTCAACGGCAATTCAGCCAGCTGATCGGGCGAAATCCAGGTCCATCCTGCCCCTCGCCGCAGCCGACCGGAGACCCGCTGGCTTTGAAAACAGGTCAGTCGTATTCGATACCGCGTGACCGCGTGCTGGAACGACCATTGGGCGTCGACGAGTTCCACATCCAGTCCGGTTTCGTTTTCCAGCCATCCCTTCAGAAACTCGCCCAGCTTGCGACGGGTAACCGGCTGGTCGCCATGGAACCGTTCCGGCACCGGCAACCTCGGGAAATCCCACAGCCCCCACCACCATTCTCCTTCCGGGCATTTGCGCATCAGCACTTTTCCTTTGCGGTTCACGACCAGCGCCGCATGCGTCACAGGTTCGATCGCGACCCGGCCCGTTTTGACTGGAATCCCGCCCGGGTTGCCCTCCCGAAAAGCCTTGCAGAATTGCGCGACCGGACATTCCCCGCAGAGGGGATTCCGCACACGACAGACCAGACTGCCCAGATCCATCAGCGCCTGGTTGAAGTCACCCACCCTTTT
>JBGSVU010000417.1:0-7293 GCA_041752775.1 Pirellulaceae bacterium
GTGCAGTGCAACCAGTTCATGCCCCGCAACATGCGACTGCCCCACAAACCGAGGAACAGCCTTTTCTTCAGACGTTTCTGCGCCAGACACCAGTCATCCAGCATCCCATGAACCGACAGAACCGCCGGACGGTCCATTCCCGCGGCAGCCCGCTGCAACAATGCATTCTCCGGAAACCAGGGCGTGTGCAAATGCAAACAGTCGCTCCACTTCAGATGCGGACGGACGGCCGACGCCGAAAACGTCCCGCGCCACCCCCTCACCAGACGGCAGATTTCAAAATCCGTTTCCGCAACCGGTGTGGAACAGTAGGTCACCAGCCTGACGTTATGGCCAGCCTGCCCAAGCAGCCGGCAAATGTTCAGTGTCGCTGAAACCGTCCCCCCCAGTTTGGGGTCGAGCGACGGCAAATAAGTCAGAACGTTCATCCGCAATCGGCCCGGCGCTGGTGGCAGAAATCAGGCCGACAGGGCCATGAGGTCCGTGTGATGTTCCTGTTAACGTGACCGGTGCGGAAGACCCGCGGGCCTGGCCTGCCCACCGCGACCGGCCGGCACGCCGGAAGGGCCGGGGGATGGCACCAGCCGTCGCACCTTTTTCCGTCCATACAGGAAATATCCGATCCTGCGCATGACGACAAAATAAATGGTGACAAACACCACATTCAACAACACGATCCCGATATCGCCCCGCGACAACATCATCACCTGCGGCAGAATCGCTGCAGTAAAACTCAACAGAAACAGATTGTTTGGACTGGACTCAATCGCCGCGTCGAAATTCCGGAACATGACAGCAAACAGGATTCCATAAAATATTGCCATGTAAAATCCGCCCTCGTAAACCGCGTGCCCCACAATCCCGGGGCCCCAGTTGACTTTGAAACGGGGATTGATGTATTTGGGCAGGTTGTACCCCAGCGCCGACGGCTTTTCTCCCCACCAGCCCGGCCACAACGATCGCGGAATCGGATTGGTGACCAGAAAATACAGGGTGTGAAAATGGGTGGGGAACTTCAAGTCCCGCGTTTGCACCTTTTGCCGTTCCAGTGAAATCACAAACAGCGAACAGTTGACGGCGTCCTGTCCAAAACGGTTGTGAAACCGCTCGTCCGTCAGCGTCTCGCCGAGATGAAGCATCCGGTTCGGCAGCTCGGCCAGCACCTGCATGGCATTCTCAAAAGTGCGGTCCGAATTCGTGTTGACGTTGTAATGCCGGACCTGGTTGTAGGCAGTCATGAAGAAGAAGACCGCCAGCGTAAAAGCCCCTCCCGCCAAAATCGTCCGCGACCTTTTTTTGAATCCCAGTTCGTTCCAGTAATAGTAGACGGCAATCGCCATCACCACGCCCAGCAGATTGCGCCGGCCCCCTCCGGACATGATCGCAAAGACCATGCACACCACCAGAACCGCGAGAAATCCGGCAAACATCAGCGGATTGTCCCGGTTGCGCATCCACGAACCAAACGCGAACATGGTCGCAAAAATGGCACCCGCAGGCGATACCTGGGCAATCAGTTCATTCACAACAGGAATGTAAAAACGGGTGGCGACAAAATAGTTGAATACCAGCATCGCAATCGCCATCACCGCCGAAATGATGGGCAACATGGGAGCTTCGGCCGGCTCCCGCGAAAAATAGCCCAAAATCCATTTCTGGGGCCTCCAGAACGCATAAGTCGCCAGCAGCGTCACCATGAACAGCACAAACAGAACGTAAAATTTTGTGTAATCGTAGGAGGCGTAACTGCCATAATGCTGCTGGTACGTGGCGCAGGCAATGGCCGAACTGCCCGCAAACGGTATGCAACCCACCAGAAAGGTATTCATCGACGTGATCAGATGCCGCCGCCGCGCAAGATAGGGAAAAACGATCAGCCCGGTACATACCAGCATCGTTATCCAGGCAAAGATCAACAGTGAATCTATACCGTACATGGCTTACAACATCCGATCAAAAAACCGCAAATTCAGGCCCGCTGGCCACCCCGTCCCGTTGTAGCAGCACAGGCAATCGCCTCGCGCGCCCCGGCAACCATCCGCTCCGTGTTGTATTTCTCCCGCACCGCCGCCAGCGCTCCGGCACTCAGCCGGGCGTGAACCGAATCATCCGAAAGCAGCGTCCGGATATGACCCGCAAACGCCTGGACGTCTCCCAGTGGATACTGGAATCCATTCTCTCCCGAACGCAACGCGACAATCTCGGGGCCGTTCAGTCCGTCGCTCGTCACCACCGGCAAGCCATACCCGAAAGCGTGCAGGACCGTCAATCCAATATTCTGAGGATAGCAGAGTGCCCGCGCCGACAAAAACCAGGGCGCCAGCTGGTCCTCCTCGTAAACTGGCCCCACCACCTTCAAATGGTCCAGCAGGCCCCACTGGCCGGCCAGTCCGGAGATCCGCGAAATCTCTCCGTCGCCCTTGCCCACCAGCACCAGCTTCAGCCGGGGGAAATCCGCCACCAGCGACCGCATCGCTTCCAACAGCAACTCCAGCCGGTTGTCAGGATGCATCCGCGAAACAAACAACAATGTCTGTTTCGGATCAATTCCCTGCTCATACTGAAAGCGCTGCAACCGCTCCGGATCACCTGTCCACCGGACCCGGGCACCCTCAATCGAACTCTGGTCCATGCTGTTGGGCGCCACAAAACAGCGGTCACGCCGAAATCCATGTTTCTCAATGCACTCATCGCGCGACTGCGAATCGTAAAACATCGTACAGTCCGCCAGCCGAACCGGAAAATTCCGGATCCGGGACCGGATCCTGCTGTCCGTTTTGGAATGCCCGTGCCCCCACAATACCGTTCCCACCCGATTCCAGCGGGCTCGCAACAGGGCCGGCACCAGCGTGACATACTGGGCGTTCCACATCAGCACCAGCACGTCCGCCCGTCGACCGGACGCCAAAGTCCACTGGGGCCAGTGCCAGTACAGGGGCGTGGGTATCAAACCCTTGCGTTTCACAAACAGATGCTGCATTTCGCCCGTGAATCCTTCGGGCGACACATTGGAAATATCGCCCAGGTCCCCATACACGACATGCACGTCCAGCCCCGGATCGCGCGCCAGCGACTGAAAGAAGGCCAACCGGTATTTCGCAAGGGAGGGCTGCTGAAAAACCACCCGGACAGGCCGGTCCCAGCCCGGCAGCCACCCGCCGTTTCCATTCTCCGTATTCAGGTCTTGCATGGGTTGTGCACCGAAACCGTTTTCCAGAAGGGATGTCACCTGGTTCGGGGTCAGGCCTTTCGGATTTTTTCCCGGTCCTCGAGCACGTCCCGCGTCGCATTGCGCGTATCGATGACCAGCCTGGAGTCGCGCACAATCGCAGCATAGTCGAAACAGGCATGATCGGTCGCAATGATGACACAGTCCAGTTCCTGCAGGTATTCCCGCGACATCGTCTGGCTGGACAGCCGGGGAACATCAAAACTGCGCATCCCGGCCGGCACGTGCGGCACGTGCGGATCGCAGTAACTGATCTCGGCCCCCCGCTCGAGCAACAACTCCATCAGGCGAAACGAAGGACTTTCGCGGTGATCATCGATGTCTTTTTTGTAGGCGACACCCAAAATGCCGATTTTGCTGCCCCGCACCGGTTTGGCATGCTCATTGAGTGCATGAATTACCTGATCCACCACATACTGCGGCATGCTGGTATTGATCTCACCCGCCAGTTCAATAAACCGCGTCGCCGTTTCGAATTTGCGCGCGACCCAGGTCAGATAAAACGGGTCAATCGGAATGCAGTGTCCTCCCAGCCCTGGTCCGGGATAAAACGCCTGAAACCCGAACGGTTTGGTTTTGGCGGCCTCAATCACTTCCCAGACGTCGATCCCCATTTTCTGGAACAGGACCTTCAATTCGTTGACCATCGCAATGTTGACGCTGCGATAGGTGTTCTCCAGAATTTTGCAGGCTTCGGCGACCTCGCAGGAACTGACCGGAACCGTTGCGGTCATGGCACTGGCGTACAACTGGTTGGCCAACTCCAGGCTGGCCGGTTCCATCCCGCCCACGACCTTCGGAATGGTGCGGGCCGAAAAGCTGGCATTGCCGGGGTCCTCGCGCTCCGGTGAAAACGCCAGAAAGAAGTCTTCGCCGCCGCGCAAACCCGACTGTTCGAGAATGGGCAAAACCACGTCCCGCGTGGTTCCCGGATAGGTCGTACTTTCCAGCACCACCAGTTGACCCGACCGCAGACGCAGGGCAATCTCCCGTGCGGTTTTTTCGATGTAAGACAAATCGGGATCGCGACTGGCGGACAGCGGTGTCGGCACACAAATCAGAATCGCGTCGCATTCGGCCAACCGGTCAAAATCGGTCGTCGCCGCAAACTTTCCGCCGGCGTTCCACGCTGTGATCGTCGACGAGGGAATGTGCGCGATATAACTTTTTCCGCTGTTCAGCTTTTCGGCTTTTTCGTGGTCGATATCAAAACCCAGTGCAGGAAATCCGGCCTTGAGAAAAGCGTCGATCAGCGGCAATCCGACATAACCCAGACCGATTACACCGACCACGGCCTCGCGAGACTGGATCCGTTCCAGGACGGACCGGAAAAGGAGTTGGTCATTCTTCAATTCAGTTTTCCCCGACATTAATTCGACTCTTCCTGCAACTCACCGGAATTTGTTTTCCTGCCGCCAGCAGCATCATCTTCACGCATGCGAATCAGCCGCGCCGGATTTCCCGCCACAATCTGGCCGGCGGCAACATCCCGCGTGACCACTGCGCGGGCACCGACAATTGCCCGCTGGCCAACCGTCACTCCTGGTCCGACAAAGGCACCGGCGCAAACCCAGCAACCCGTTTCGAGGCGAATCGGGCAGGCCACCAATGGAAACCCGGGGGCCCTGTAGTCATGCGTTGCCGCGCACAGATGCGTGTACTGCGACACGACCACATCCGCGCCGACATCTATCGGAGCGACACAATATACATCAACATCCGGTCCGATCGTGGAACGGTCGTTCAGAATGGCATTCGCCGGCAAAAAGAACCGTACGCTGCTGTAGACTCTCACGTGTCTGCCAACTCTCGCGCCGAAACAGCGCAGCAGCATGTTCCGCCACCCAAATGCCAGTCGCGGTGAAGGACGAAACAGCAGAAGCCAGACGACTCCCCACAATCCCCGGGCCATCCGGTTACCGAGTGACAAATCGCTCTTCAGGGGAGCCGGCAATTGGGGTTCGGACTTTGTCATGGGTTCATTCTGCCCGGGATTCTGTTGCGGTTTCCTGGTGCAGCCGCAGCTGGAACCGCTCCAGAATTTTTTTCAGACTGCCCAGTTCCAGAATGTCTTTCCGGCAAATCTGCCGGTAAGCCCGAAAGGCACGGGTTGAAACCGGTTTGCGAACCCGCCAGTTCCAGCAGGCGTCTCCGATTCCCGCAATGACACCCAGATGGGGCTGAAAAAAGTTCTTTTTCCCAAGCGTGGCTTTGCCATGGACCAGCCATGTGCCCAGCGTGTGAGCGACCACGTCCGGAAAGGGAGCATACATCCAGCCATAATTCACGCTGTTGCGGGCGCTCCAGTAATACAGCCACCTGTGCTGGCCCGTACTGCTCCACGGAAAGTGGTCAATATGAAAACCGTCCGCGACTTTGGTAATCATTCCGGTGTCCAGCATCCGCAAACAAAGCCCGCGTTCCTCACCCTGACGGCCGGCACCCACATAGCCCCCCAGTCGCAGAAAAAGATCCCGGCGAATGGCATTGGCACCACCACTGAACTGCGCGGCACAACGAAAATCTGCCGCCGGCGCCCGTTCCGGAATCCGCCGCCGGGTCGAACCGTCCGGCAAATGATCGACCAGGGGAACCGTGATCGCACCCACAAAAGGAATTTCAAAGTCCGCCAGAACGGACCGGATCAGCCCCTTGTCCGGCATGACGGCATCGTCGTCCAGTGTAAAAACAATGTCTCCGGTCGCCACCCCAAACGCCTGGTTTCTTGCGGCAATGATCCCCACCGGCTGTGAATTGTGAATCACCACGGCCGCCGGACTGGTCTCACTGACTACGGCCAGAGTATCGTCCGTCGATCCCTCGTCTATGACCACAATCTCGCAGGCGATGTCCTGGTTCAGAACCGACTGGAGCGCGTTCCTCAACTGCCCGCTCCGGTTCCTGGTCGTGATAACTACCGTGCAGCGAAACGACATTCGGTCAACTTCCGGTCAGGCACTGGTTCTGGTTCTGGTTTCATCGGGTTGGACCCATTCTATTTCGGAAATCCGTTCAGGATCGCCTCGCGATCATCCAGCCACGGTCCCGGGTCTGTTTCTGGTATTCCGCCACGAACCCGGCCTGTGAAAGATGCCGTTCCAGGTCTGCCACATTTTTTCCGGCGTACAGGTCACCATGATAAAGCACCAGCATGCGGCGAATTTTCTGCAGCTCTTCCGGAGGCGTTCCCAGCAGGATCGGGAACTCGGCGCCCTCGCAGTTGAATTTTGCCAGTGCAATCTCATCGAGGTTCTCGCGTTTCATCAGGCCGGAAAGCGTCTCTGCCGGACAGACTTCCACCCGACGGGACAGTCGGGAGGTAATGGAATGCCCCCAGTTGCCCACACTGTGGTACAGCTGGGCTTCGCCTGCACGGTCGGAAAGCGCCAGGTGCAACGCCGTGATATTGCTGCACCCGTTCAGTTTGGCGTTGATCTTCAGGAGATTGGACGTCTCCAGGCTGGCTTCCACCGCGATCACCCGGCCGCCTGCCACTTTCCCCGCAGCCAGCAGGCTAAACGTTCCTATATGGGCACCTACATCCAGAATGACATCGTTCACATCCGGATGGTAGTCGGGAATGGCTGGGAAAAAAATGTCGTTCGCAAAACTGCTCCTGATGATTTTTTCATCGGCCGTGTGAGACCGGTAGGCGAGCAGGAAGCCTTCAAACTCGCCCAGTCCCAGTATCGACGCTGCCAGGTTGTCAGAAGCGTTGCGCTGCTCCTGCCACCGGAGCACCCTCAGCCGAAGCGGGCGGGGCAACATCTCGACAATCGTATTCTTCAGTGATGTCATGTTTCGTTTCCGGGTTCGGGTTGTCCGGCAGCTGCAGCGCCGGCCGGGAATATGGTCTGGATCATCGACTCCCATTCCTTCGCAAATTTTGCCACCAGCGCCGTATTGAAGGAACTGCTGCCCAGCGCCATCGCGTGAGGGATGTCCGAATAGTCAAACACCCGGACTCCAAGGTCATCCAGCAGCGTAGTCCGGCTGTCTGTCGTGCCAAAGTAAAACACCTTTTTTCCGAACGCCAGCGAAGGCAGGGCTCCATGCAACCGGCC
>JBGSVU010000418.1:0-6071 GCA_041752775.1 Pirellulaceae bacterium
GGGCCTGGAACTACTGGCTGGCGGCATTCAGCGTTTTCAGGTCCAGCTTTTTGGGGTCCTGGGCCTGGTGCGGATGCTGGTTGCCGGTATAGATTTTCAGCTTGTCCAGCATATGCCGGGCGAGTGCATTCTTGGGGAGCATCCTCCGGACGGCTTCCCGCAGGATTTGTTCGGGGGCCCGTTCCAGTCGTGCGGCAGCGGTTTCTGAGCGTTGGCCGGTATAGCCGGTGAACCAGGAGTACCGTTTGTTGAGCCATTTGTTGCCGGTGAAAACCACCTTTTCACAATTCAGGACCACGACGAAATCGCCGGTGTCGGTGTGGGGGGTGTAGGTCGGGCGATGCTTTCCCATCAGGACCGTAGCGATATCCGCCGCCAGTCGACCGACAATCGCGTTTTCGGCATCGACCAGCCACCACTGTTTGGTGACTTCATCAGGTTTCGCATAGTAACTGCGGGTTCCGGCCACTGTTTGCTCCTGGCACTTGCAAAATCCCCCAGCCATTGGGGAGGGGTACGAAAAATTTCAAGCCGCGCAGTTTACACATTCGCGGCGATTTCATCAAGGCAGGGCCAGAAAAACTGTCGAGCTTCTCCCGCCAGGTGATTTTCGGGAAAAATCGCCCCCGCGATCCGCCCCGGACAAAACCGGAAAACCACGTTTTAGCCGGTTGCAATTCCCTCCAGCCCGTTGCAAGCCGTCGCCGAAAACACTATTTTTCAGGAGGGATTCCGGTTGCTGGGAGGTTCGGCCAGCCCCGTTCGGACAAGAAACGGCTGGGTCGGTCTGCTGTGGGCATACCAGGCCACCAATTTCTCACCGTCCGGAATATTGATTCTTCGGGACCATTTTGCTGTTCAGTCCCCACGCCAGGATATCATTCTGCATGATCGCAAACGTTCGCCAGTCCGAATTGCCAGACAACCTGCGGGTGGTGATCACCGGCATTGGTTTGACGGCGCCTATTGGCAACAGCCCCGCCGAGCTGCGTGAGGGATTGCTGAATGGCCGCAGCGGCGTGGTGCCCTACGAAATCCGCTATTTTGGCAAAACACTGGCAGGTGTCTGCGAATTCGAGGCGACCCGGCACCAGTCCCGCAAGGACGCCCGCCGCGGAACACGCGCAGGGAGCATCGGGATTTACTGTGCCAACGAGGCGATTCGCGACAGTGGCGTGGACTGGGAGAACATCGACAAATCCACGGTTGGCGTGTATGTCGGTGTGACCGAACACGGCAACGTGGAAACGGAAAACGAAGTTTACCAGATCAAGGGATACGACTATGACACGTCGTTCTGGTCCCACCACCACAACCCGCGCACGGTGGCCAACAATCCGGCTGGCGAAATCGCGCTGAACATGGGGATCATCGGCCCGCATTACACCATCGGGGCGGCCTGTGCGGCGGGCAATGCCGGGATGATCCAGGGGCTGCAGATGTTGCAGTTGGGTGAGTGCGACCTCGCGATTGCCGGAGGCGTGTCGGAGAGTATTCACACTTTCGGAATTTTTGCCGGATTTGCCAGCCAGGGGGCTTTGGCAGCACACGACGATCCGGCCCGGGCCTCACGCCCTTTTGATATCGACCGGAACGGAATTGTCGTTGCCGAAGGCGGCTGTCTGTACGTTCTGGAGCGGTTGTCGGACGCGCGGGCCCGCAAGGCGAAGCTCCACGGCGAGATCGACGGGCACGCGATCAATACGGAAGCCACGGATTTCGTATTGCCCAACCCCGAGACGCAGGCACAGTGCATGCACAAGGCGCTGACCCGCGCGGGAATTGCTGCCGACCGGATTGACATCGTCAGCACGCATGCAACCGGGACGTCCAACGGCGATACGCTGGAATGCGAAGCCGTGCGGGCTGTTTTTGGCAAATCCGAACGGACGTTTGTCAACAATGCCAAGAGCTTTATCGGGCACGCCATGGGTGCTGCCGGTTCCATCGAACTGGCTGGCAATCTGCTGGCGTTTGACGACCGCATGGTTCACGCGACAATCAATGTGGACCAGCTGGATCCGACCTGCGATCTGCCGGGACTGGTCATCAACCAGCCGCGCGAATCGGCTGGAATCGACTATATTTTGAACAATTCGTTTGGCATGCTGGGAATCAACTCGGCGGTGATTGTCAAACGCTTTACAGACTGACTGGGATTTGAATTCAAAGGAGTAACAGGACCTATGCTACCTGGAGAAATACGGCAGGCAATTGTGGACATTCTTTCGGACATCGCACCCGACGAAGACCTGTCGGGACTGGACGACGCCAAGTCGTTTCGGGACCAGATGGAACTGGACAGCATGGACTTTCTGGACATCGTTATGGAGTTGCGGAAACGCTACCGGGTGCAGGTGCCGGAGGAGGACTACACCCAGCTCGCCTCGATGTCCAGCACGGTCAATTACCTGACGCCCAAGATGGCCAACGTAGCAGTCTGACTGCGTTTCACCAGGTCGGGAAATAATGCCGGAGGAATTTGATACCATCATCATCGGCGCCGGGATGTCCGGGCTGGCGGCCGGAATCCGGCTGGCGTATTACGACCAGCGGGTCTGTATTCTGGAACGGCATACCACGATCGGCGGGTTGAATTCGTTTTATCGCATGAACCGGCGGGATTACGACGTGGGTTTGCACGCGGTAACGAATTTCACGGAAAAGGGTGCGCGGAAAGGCCCGCTGTCGCGGATTCTGCGGCAGCTGCGTTTTCGCTGGGAAGATTTTGCCCTCGCACCCCAGAAGGGATCGTCCATTTGTTTTCCAGGCGTCCGGCTGGAATTTGACAACCGGATCGAGACGTTGATTGAGTCCGTGGGAGCGGTTTTCCCGGCGCAAAAGGATGCCGTTCGCCAGTTGAGTGAGTCGGTCACGGATTACGACGACCTCGACCAGGGCGCCTTCGAAATCTCTGCGCGGCAGCGACTGGAAGAGTTGATTTCCGAGCCGATCCTGCGGGAGATGCTGCTGTGTCCGCTGATGTGGTACGGCAACCCCCGTGAGCACGATATGGCGTGGGGGCAGTTTTGCATCATGTTTCGCAGTATTTTTCTGGAGGGTTTTGCACGACCTTACAAGGGCGTCAGGCTGATCCTGAAACACCTGGTCAAAAAGTTTCGCGGCCTGGGCGGCGAACTGAAACTGAGGACCGGCGTCAGCCAGATACTGACCGAAGCCGGGCGGGCCGTGGGAGTCCGGCTGGACGATGGCCGTGAATTGACCGCGAAACGCATCCTGTCGTCAGCCGGGCATGTCGAAACGCTGCGGATGGTGGACTGTACCAGCCAGCCGGATCCCCGAATGGCCGGCCAGATGTCTTTTATAGAAGCCATTTCGGTGCTGAACCGTCAACCGGAATCGATCGGATTCGACCGCACCATTGTTTTTTTCAATGACTCGGAAAAATTCGACTGGACGCCGCCCCAGGACGACCTTTGTGACCTGCGAACCGGCGTCATCTGTTCTCCCAACAACTATGCCTACAGTCCCGAAGATGGGCTGTTGCCCGATGGAGTGATCCGTGTGACGGCCATCGCGAGTTTCGATCGCTGGCGCGGCTTGTCGCCAGAGGATTATGCCCGGGCCAAGTTGCGCTGGTACGACCGGGCGATGGCGTCCTGTGTGCGATACATGCCCGAGTTTCGCCACCATGTGATTGATTCCGACATGTTTACACCGAAGACGATTCAGCGTTTTACCTGGCACGACAATGGGGCTGTTTACGGAGCGCCGGACAAACAGCTGGATGGATCGACGCATGTCGAAAATCTTTACCTGTGTGGAACCGACCAGGGATTTGTCGGGATCGTGGGTGCGATGATGAGTGGAATCTCCATGGCCAACATGCACTGCCTGAAAGACTGAACAACGGGGACTGGAGGTGACATGCCTGCGCCTGTTTTTGGAATGTCGATGTTTCTCACCTGTTTGCCTGCCGCGGGGAGCTGTGCATGATCCGGATTCTGCTGTTGAACGCCATCGTGTTTCTCGCGAGTGCAACACCACTGGAACAGGGGCGGGATGACGGCATCACCCGGCTGACTGGCACGACCATGGGATCGGTTCAGTGGAATGTCAAATTTTCTGAATCGGATTTGGCGGATGCCGGACAACTGGAAGCGGACATTGCGGGAATTCTGTCCGGTCTGAATGCGGCGATGTCGACGTGGATTGCGGAATCGGAAGTGTCCCGATTCAACAACTCGGATTCGACCGACTGGTTTCCGGTTTCAGAAGGGACGGCCGAAGTGGTTGAACTGGCCCAGCGGGTTTCCAGGTCATCCGGAGGTGCCTTCGATATCACGGTCAAGCCGCTGGTTGAGTTGTGGAATTTTGGTGCCGGGCGGGGCGAGTTTGTGATTCCCGACCGGGGCGAGATTGACCGGGTGCTCCGTTCGACCGGTTACTTGAATCTGGAGGTCCGGACGTCTCCACCGGCGTTGCGGAAGAAGGTTCCGGCGCTGCAGATCGATCTTTCGGGAATTGCCAAGGGCTACGCGGTGGATTTGGTGGCTCAGCGACTCCGGGAGGCCGGCCTGCAGGGCTGGTTCGTGGACATTGGTGGGGAGGTTTCTGTGTGGGGAACGCGGCCAGATGGCAAACCGTGGCGGGTCGGCATTGAGAAACCGCTGGACAATGCCCGGGATGTGGAAGCGGTAGTCGTGTTGCGCAACCAGTGCATGGCGACTTCAGGCGACTATCGCAATTTCGCGATTGTCGATGGCAAGCGTTATTCGCACACCATTTCGCCTGCCACGGGGTGGCCGGCGGAATCGGAAATAGCCAGTGTTTCGGTGGTGGCCGGGGATTGCGGGACAGCGGATGCGGTTGCCACGGCGTTGCTGGCGGCAGGTGAAGAGCAATTTGAGGCGATATCGCAGCGGCTGGATGTCGAATCGTATGCGATTTTGCGGAACGGGGACGGTTCGTTCCGGCATTTGCAGACGCCGGGTTTCGCAGCGCTGATGGCAGCGGCGGCGGGCGAAAGAAAAGATGCGGATTCGAATTTTTTTTCCACGATGCTGGCGACGCTGATCATCGTAGGGCTGGCGATCGCCGGCCTGTCGATCGGTGCGATTTTCGCAAACAAACCGCTGAAAGGATCCTGTGGCGGAATTGGAAGTGGTAACAGCGGGGGAGACTGTTCCACCTGTGGCAACCGTCAGGAGGAGTGCCCGCAGGAGACCACCTGAATACGCCGCTCCAGACCGGTGAGGGCAACCAGCGGACCGGTATTGCCGGCAACATTTTTTAAAAGGGAAATCTGAATATCCATGCAGCCCTGTTGTTACTTGCGGATCGATGAAATCCGACGCAAACTGAACGCCCACTCGACGCCGGCGCTGCTGGTGTCCGATCCGTTCAATGTCACCTGGTTGACCGGATTTACGGGTGACTCGTCGTATCTGTTGGTGACGCCGGACCGGATCGTGATGGTTTCCGATTCGCGGTTTCAGCAGCAGCTGGTTGAGGAATGTCCGGACCTCGATGTCGGCATTCGCGGCGCGGACATGACGACGTTGCAGCTGTTGGTGCGGACGATACGTGCGGCGGGAATTTCCCGGCTGGCGATTGAGGCCGGATCGATGACGCGGGCGATGAGTGACGATCTGGAGCTGGAGTTGAAGTCGACATCGCTGGTGCCGACCGTGGGATGGGTTGAGCAGCTGCGGGCGATCAAGGACGCGGGTGAGCTGGAGAAGATCCGGCAAAGTATCGCGGTCAACGAGCAGGCATTCCGCACCGTGGTTGCGCGGCTTTCCGGGGCGATGACGGAACGCGAAGTTGCCTTTGACCTGGAAAACGAGATGCGCAAACTGGGTGCCGACCGGTGCGCCTTTACGCCGATTGTGGGCGTGGGGCCGCGGGCGGCGTTGCCGCATGGTCGACTGACGCATGCGCGTCTGGCAGAGGCTCCGTTTGTGCTGATCGACTGGGGTGCCCATGTCGGGGGTTATGCCAGTGATTTGACGCGGACTTTGGTGACGGGGGATGCGCCTGCGGAGTTTTTCAGGATTTATGACATTGTGCAGCGGGCCCAGCAGGCTGCGATGGACCTCATTCGGCCC
>JBGSVU010000419.1:0-1832 GCA_041752775.1 Pirellulaceae bacterium
CGTCACCGCGACTTTGATTCGCCCCGCGTTCTCCGGTCCGACGGAATTTTTCCGCGCCCCCGCCGCCACCTTGATTTCCAGCAGCAGGCCGGATTCGCAGACACGCCAGGGATTGGGTGTGGATGGGGCGTTCATTGAAAAAAACATTTCCGGAAACTGGCCACAACTGTAACGCCTCAAACGAAAACATCGCTCCCGGCCAAAACGATGAATTCCGCCCCCGGGGCGAGGGAAAAAATCGCGTTAACAGCCCCCGTCAACCAGCGCCACTTTTTTCAGTGAAGGCAGTTTGCGCCGCCAGGTGGAACGGAAACCGGCAACATCCCTGCTTCGGTTTTGGACGCACACCTGCTGGATGCCTTGCGGAAAAGCCGGGACTGTCGCCATGATAGGGATCCAGTCGTTTTTGCCAACGAGGCTGGACGGATGGTTCGGTCCGGAATTCACGTTTTGTCCAGTCTGAGCTGTTTTGCACCATGTTTGTATCCGACTATCCGCCGCTGCGAACAGGGACTTTGCTGCAGTCTCCCACCCTGCAGACGCTGGTCGCGGCTTTTCCGGTTCGCAAGGTCCGCTTCCCCGATTCCCGGCGTTACGCCGTGCGGATGCGCGATGGCGACCAGCTGGTGATTCACGACGATATCGGCAAAGACTGGATTACTGGTGACCGGATCGTGATTCTGGTTCACGGAATGTGCAGCTCGCACAACGCACCCTACGTCAGCCGAACGGCGCGGCAGCTGTTGCGAATCGGCATACGAACCATTCGTGTTGACATGCGTGGATGTGGCGATTCGATGATGTTGTCGCGCGGCCACTTTCACGGCGCCGCCAGTGATGACATTGCCGACGTGGTCGCCGCGGTTCGACAACTCAGCCCGCTGTCCCGAATCACGCTGCTGGGATTTTCGCTGGGCGCCAATGTGGTGCTGCGGATGGCTGGACGGCTGAAAAAAATCGGACCGGAAGACCCCGATTCGGTGATCGCGGTGGCTCCTCCGGTCGATCTGGCCTGGTGTTCGGCCAACTTGCGGCAGTGGGGAAACCGGATTTACGACCACTATTTCACGTGGTGGCTGAAACGGACATTGCAGTTTCGCCGCAGGCGTGTGGCGGGGCTGTACGACAATGGGCTGGTGCAGTTACCAGGCCGGATGTTGCAGCTGGACGACCAGTTTACAGCCCCCGTCAACGGCTTTTCAGGCGCGCGCGAATATTATCGCCAGGCCAGTTGCGCGGGCCTGCTGGCCGAGATGCGAATTCCGACCCTGATCGTAACGGCCCAGGACGATCCGGTGATTCCCTTTGAGATGTTTCGCAGTTGGCCCATGTCACCAGTAGTGGAACTGGTGGCACCCAAACGGGGTGGGCACCTGGCCTTTCTCAGCCGGAATCGCGGCGATCCGGACCGGCACTGGCTCGACTGGCGGCTGGTCCAGTGGATCGGTTCGCTGAATCCAGGCGATATCGTGGAATGAGGCACGTCTGGATGTCTGTACTGCGCCGAAAGAGCCCAGTGGCCGGAGCGGGGATCGAACCCGCACAGAGGTTTCCCTCCGCAGGATTTTAAGTCCTGTGCGTCTGCCAGTTCCGCCATCCGGCCTGGTACCCCGCAGTCCTGGTAACCCGAAGTATGGAGCAGCAACTGTCTCCTCGCAAGGTATGGATTCAGCCAGCCAGGCCAGGGTTCATGCCGGCCGCCAGCTTTTTCGCCAACCCGAATATTTCCAGATCCATCCGGTTGTTCTGTCGAATCAACTCGCGAACCGACGGGCTGACCGCCTGGGATGGGCCGGATGTGTTCAGGTGCTGGAACCGGGGCGCGATCTTCA
>JBGSVU010000420.1:0-2998 GCA_041752775.1 Pirellulaceae bacterium
CCATTTCCCAGGAACTGAGATTGATGACGCACAACAGCACCAGGGCCGCCGCCTGTATCAGGGTAAAAATGTGAATCGTCCGAACGGGGACCCGGCGAATGTAGTGAGCCGAGGGATAGAGCGCTGGATCGCGAAAGAACAACCCTATCCGTTCGACAAACTGGTTGCCTGCCAGCGACACCACGCCCATGAACAAAAAGATCCCGTACAGCGTTCCCATGGGAATCAGCCGCAACAGGGGCAACGCAAACAACGACAGCAGCACAAGCAGATGAATCACCAGCGCCGTGACACGGTTTTCATTCACATGCGTGATCCGCTCGGTCGATCCCGATCGTCCCGGGCCGACCACTTCAAATGAAGCCAGCGCGCGAACGTGGGCCAGCGACCGCACGGTTGCCGCCACCAGCCAGGGCCATCCGAACAGGGAACACAGCCCAACCAGCCCGCCGACGACCGCGAGATCCCAGTGGTACGCTTCGCCTTTCTTCAGCCGGTTGTCGGGGCTGTTGACCAGCCGCGAGGTAATGTTCTGCGACAGATAGACCAGCAGCGCGGCCAGCAATGCCGGACCGACCGCAGCCCAGCGGACCCACCCCGGGCAGCTCCACAAATCCACCATCAGCGAACGCGCCGATGCTCCGTCCGCCGCCCCCACCCCCAGCTGTTCGACCGTGACCTTGTCGCGCAACATCCACGCAACAAAAGTCATGACAAGCAGGGCGATCGATGGCCCAAAGTCTGACAGAAACTCCCGCATTCTGGACTGCAAGTAGTGGCTGGACCGCATTCGCGACAGCACCATCGCCACATAAAAAGTCCCCATCGCGAGAATCAGCGTCAGAAACGCGCCGTCATGGGCCTCGCGGGTACTGAAGCTGGACCGGAACACATCGACCAGCGCCCGGACCGCTTCATAAATGAAAATGAACGACATCAGGGTGGAGAAAATCTCGTCCGTAAATCGCGTGAAGTACCGCATCATGTTGCTGGTATTGAATACCGCCAGGAGCAGAAGCAGCCCCGCAGTCCACAATCCGGTCCAGGCATAGATCGCCAGAAAATGACTGGCCAGATTCAGATCACCGCACAACCGGAAAAGAATCATGGTGAAAATCAGCAGCGGCCCAATCCCGCCGAGGATAATCAGCGGCTGACCTGCCAGCAGGGCGTAGGCACATCCCACAACGCCGGTCGCCACCAGCATTTCCACGGTGCCAATGGCGCCCTCCGTCGCCGTCCCCATGATCCCGCCGAAAGTAATCGCCGGAGCGAGGCAGGCAAAAAAAAGAAACAGCACGCTGGCCAGCGACTTGATCTGCAGGCCATCACGAAAATCCGAAAGCAGATGCGGCAACCGGCGCCGCAAATCCTGGAGGATGCCGTCCAGCGGATACCGCGCTGAAACCAGCCCTTCCGGTTCGCGCCGCGGCTTTTCCGCCATCGCCAGTTCGGTCCGCCGAACATACTGCCGCAGCGACTGGATCACGCCGGCATGATCCCGCGCCTCGACGGCTTCGTAATGAAAATCGTCGTCCGACATCAGCCGGGCGATCGTGGCCATGGTGTCGAGATGTTCGGCCGCATTTTTTTCCGGACCGAGCATCAGAAACACGAACCGTGTCGCCACCCGGTCCGGTGCTCCCAGATTCAGGGGCCGGGTCAGCCGGATAAAAACCAGCGTGGACTGCTGGATCGAGTCGTGATACAGGTGCGGGATGGCGCAGGCATTGCCAATCGCCGACGGAAACTGCCGCTCCCGTTTCAGCAGGCGGTCCAGCACCTGCCCGCGTGAATCGCTGGTCAGTCGCCCGGTCTGAACCAGGCTCTCCACAGCCAGCGTGAGAATCTCGTCCATGCTCCGGGCGCGAAGGTTCAGCAGACAGCTGCCTTCCGAGATCGCTTTGTGTATAACCTGCATACTGTTTTCGGCGATGCGTTTGTCGCCAGATCTGGTCCCAATGCCGTCTGGCGAAAAAAAATCTCCCGCAACGATTGTAAGTCGCCGTGTCCGGATTTGCACGACCACTGAAACGAAACCGCCGATTCCCGCGGACACCCCCTGTTCCATTCACGCCCGATGATCGCCGAATTGCTGCACATTATCCGCTGCCCCAAAACGCTTTCGCCACTGGAGTTGATGGACGCCGCTGAACTGGCACAATGGAACGCACGAATCGCGGCCGGCGACGTCGACAGCCTTGCCGGAATCACGGTGCGCCTCCCGCTGGACGCCGCCCTGATCAACTCCGATCACAGCCTGATCATCCCGGTTCGCAGGGGAGTCACCCTGATGATCGACAGCGAACTGATCGCAACCGTGCAGCCACATGTTTCCGGCACACCCAATACCGTTCCCGAGGAGCCCAACCGATGAACGAAAACAGGACGAGCGACGACCGGACGATTTTCAAAAAAATCATTGATGGCGACATCCCGGCGGAGTTGTTGTACGAAGACGAAATCTGCCTGGCCTTTCGCGACATCGCCCCAGTCGCACCGACCCACATTCTGGTCATTCCCCGGCAGGAAATCCGTTCACTGGCCGAAGCCACCGGACAGGACCAGTCGCAACTGGGACACATCCTGCTGGTCATTTCGCGGCTGGCCCGCGAACAGGGTTTGGAGGAAAACGGCTATCGCGTCGTCACCAATATCGGCAACGAAGGAGGCCAAAGCGTGCCGCACCTGCATTTTCATCTGCTGGCCGGTCGCCCGATGAAGTGGCCACCTGGTTAGCGGGATCCGCAACACTCAGGACATGCAGATCCGCGACCTCGACGCCAGATGCTTCCGGCGCCTGCAAACCAGCTCGACTGGCCGGTCGAGCGGGAGACTTCGGTGTTGAGACCACTTCGAGTTTGATGGTGAATTTTGTGCTGCTCAAGACTGGTGCTGCTCATTGGCGGTGATTTCTGCGAGCAGACGCACGAGATTTCACTTGCTCCCCCTCTCCCCCAAAATCCGGATCCGTAGCGCCCCAAGTTCAATCCGTTTG
>JBGSVU010000421.1:0-4052 GCA_041752775.1 Pirellulaceae bacterium
GCTGGAGAATGACTCTGCAGCTGTTTCAGGTACTCTTCGGTCAGTGCGGTTGCCGAATTTCCCTGTGTTGGCCAGCGGGAAATCATCACGGTGCGGGAACCAGAAGCCATCAGTCCGACTGTGGTCAGAAACAGGTCCATCCCGTCGGCACCGCCTTTGACACCGACCGATCCGGCGCTGGCAAAAGTGGGCAGGACCATCGAATCGGCTCCTTCGACCGGCAGTGCCTGCCACGCGGCGAGGTTGTTTCCGTTTCTGCCGCTGTCTTTTTGCAGCGGCAACCAGGCAAAGGGACCGCCGCGGTCCGGCATCGTCATTTTTGTCAGCACTACAAACTGGTCGGAGACGCTGGTCATCAGACTGCCAGGGATCATCAACCGGTCTGGCCAGATTCCGGTGTCGCGGAACAGGGCCGCGATGCGTGTGGCGGCTTCGCTGGATGGTTTGTCCTCAAGGCCATCGCCCATGGCTCCGGGAAAAATCCCGGTACGGGTCGGCTGTTTCCAGATTCGCGATTTCGTCAGGGCCAGATCGAGCGTCGGGGCGTAGCGGATTGCGGCCCGCTCCGAAAGCAGGGTCGCGGACTGGGCGTCGTTGCCAAACAACAGGATTTCGAACGGCAGGTACCAGAGAAAGCCGTCGGGTACGATCACCAGTTCATTGTCCGAACCGGGATTCTGCAGATCGAATCCGGGCAGCAGTTTGCTGCTTTGTTCCAGAACTGTCTCACGCCAGGCGACGTCCTGCAACTGTTCGGCCGTCAGCTGTTTTTCGTTCAGGGCCAGTTCGCGGAATACCCGGTTGACCAGACTGGCGACATCGCGGTTCTTGTGACTGGCGAGGATTTTCGTGCCGCGCTGACTGATTTCGAACAACCAGTGGTTCCGTTCGGTGGCGGCGATATACAGGACCGTCGTGCCGCCGGCGGTCTCGGCACGCAGCGAGCTGGCATCGGTCTGGGCCGGGAAGCGAAAATTGGCAGGTTCGCGTTTCAGCGAATGACTGGCCAGCAGGGATTCCTGTTGCTGGCTGGTGTTCATCAATTCGACGAACAGGTCCCGTTGTTCGCGCTCGCGGTCAGAATCGGCAGGGGGCTGGAGCGGAATCGCCAGCAACGCCTGGCGGATACGGGTGGCACTGGCCTGCAACTGACCATACTCCGGAAAACGTGTAAAAAAGTCCGTTCGCTGGGCGCGGGATTTTTCATCCAGCGATTCGTCCGGGCCGTGCATCACCCAGCGCATCGCCATCAAACGTCCGAACATCGGCAGGGCACTGTAGAACCTGTGCCGTTTCAGCAGTTCGGCAATTTCCACAGCGCGGTCGTAAGCCCGGTTTTCGATGGCAATTTCCAGCCAGGCTTCGATCGCTGGCAGATGCGCCGACGCGAGAAAACTCATCGCCTCAATCGGGTCGGAACGCCAGTGGATTTCCTGCGGGTCACCCAGCAACAGTCCGTACAGCAGATCCGCCTGGCGGGTCGTCAACGCCGAACTGCCCGACGCCACCAGCCCATTCAGTAGCGACAACTGGTAAATCCAGCGCGAACCCGATGAAAAGCGTTTCAGGGCACTGGCCAGTGACTTGCGGCCCTCGTCGAAATTGCCGGCCGCAAACAGGTTCACCGCCCGCAAATATTCCAGCCGTCCGGCGATCGGGCCTTTCAGCAAATCCGTGCGCGATGCCGTCCGCTCTGCCTCGTCCAGCAGTTTCAACGATGCCGCCGCAGCCCCCGATTCCGCCAGACAGTCCGCCAGGCGAATCGCCAGTGAAACCTGCATCTGGCGGGCGTTCTGGCGCCCCGCCCAGACAATCGCATTCTCCAGGGGAGGATAGGCCGACCGGTTGGTTCGCAGATGAATTTCCGTTCCCAGTGCCAGCGCCTGTTCGACGATGTCGTACTGGTACCAGACGGCTGCCATGAACGAAGCTTCGAGAGCCAGCGCCGAGGCGCGCGACAAATCTTCGGCCTCGTAATACAGGCGGGCCAGTTCCAGCATCGCAATCGCCGTCAGCGGATGGTCCATGCCGCCGCCAAACTGCAGACTGTTCCCCAGAATCGCGATCGCATCCTGCCGGTCGCCATTGCTGGCCAGCGCGATTCCATACAGCACGAGATTGTATTTGCTGAGAATGGAGTCGTCCCCGGCGCCGGCCGTTTTCAGAACGTTGACAATTTCCTGGGACAGTTTGTCGTGTTCGCAGAGGTTTCCCTTGATCCAGCGGCGCCGCTGCAGGGCCACGGCCATCGTCCGCATGATTTCAGTCACATCGACCGGCCGCAGTTCCGGGGGAGACACCGTTCCGCCAAACTGCAGCGCCAACTCCGGATTGGGATTGCCGAACAGAACCTGCATTTTGTCCGGCAAACCCGGCAATACGACATTGCGCTGGGGGGTGTACCAGGTAATCTGGGCCCGCTGAATTCTTCCATTCTGGGCCGCAATGTTGGGCTGGGTCACACGTCCCTGCCAGTTCTCCCGTGTGAACTGGAGATACAGCCGGATCGCTTCCTCGTACTGGGTGATCGCACCGGCATAGTCGCCCATGTGAAACCGGCACTCGCCATTCATGATCCAGTAACAACAAGAATCCAGAAAACGGCTGGAACCAAACTTCAGCGCGGTCCGTCCACCATTGGCATACAGGTCTCCGGCGCGACTGAATTCCGCCAGCTGGTACATGCCAAACGTGTTGAAATAATCCTGACCGGGGATCATCGTCGCGCCCATCCGCGTGCCGGGCACTTCGACGACCTGGGCGCTCAGCCGGCAGGTTGCGGATCCGGTTGCGACCATAACTGCCAGTGCGGCCAGCCCGATTGCGCGATGGAATATTTTCACGACGTTTCTCTCCCTTGCACATTCCGGACAGATTGAATTGCGGATGTCCGGCCACGCCCTGCGCCCCAGCATCCCATAATAGCCGACGCCGACAGAACCCGCCGGGAATTTCCCCCTGGCCCGGTCCCTTCAGCGGCTGGACGCTTGCCACCCTCAGCGCCGAAGATGCAGGTTCGCGCCGTTCGCCACAGGGTCAGCTTCTGGCGACACTTGGGGTTCTTCCGGAAATGAATCCCTGCCGAACGCTATCACAAAACAGGGATTGTTCGCAACACGAAACGGCAACCCTCCCCGTCAGCCATAACAACGGCGCTTTGGCCCGCGACTGGAAAACGGGTGTTCAATGTTTTGACCGACCGGCGTAGAGTGTCATCAGTTCTTCTGAGACATCGAACAGATGGACCAGCAGGGCGGCGCGGGCCCACATGCCGTTTCTGGCCTGCCGAAAGTACATCGCACGCGGATCGCTGTCGATGCTGACCGGAATTTCCCCGGTCACGCTGTCACGCGGGAAAGGATGCAGGATGGGAACCCAGGATTTCATCAGGGCAGCGCGCTGCGGTGTCAGCCGGAAATGGCCCAGATCCATCTGCGACTGGTCACTTTCGTCGGCAGTGCTGTTGTGTTCCCGCTGAATCCGGGTCATGTACAGACAGTCGATTTGGCCCAGCAGCGGCTCGCCTTCCCACCGGTCGTCCAGCGAATGAAACTCCTCGCACTGGACTCCGTTCTCGCGAAGTTTTTTCAGCAGCGCAGGTTCCATCTTCAGCACCGGATGATCAGGCGATACAAAAAACATCCGCACTCCGGGATACTGCGACAGAACCATCGCGAGCGATCGCACGGTCCGGCCGCGTCCGAGGTCGCCGCAAAACAGGTACGTTTTTCCCGAGGGGCCTTCCTCCAGTTCTTTTTTGCCTGTCAGCTGGGAAACAAAGCGGGACTGTTTGGATTCGCGACCATATTCCGCAGTGAACGACCGCATGATCGTGTACATGTCGAGCAGGGCCTGAGTCGGATGTTCGTCACTGCCCGACCCGGCGTTGATGATGGGGACCGAACGCTTTTCCTGGGCCTCCAGACCATTCATCAGGCAGGCGCAACATTCGGAAAAGTTTTTGAGTTTGGTCCGCATCACAATCACGTCAAAATAGCTGCTGAACATGCGGATCGAATCCATGCGGCTTTCCCGCTTGCTCTCGCTGCTGG
>JBGSVU010000422.1:0-2995 GCA_041752775.1 Pirellulaceae bacterium
CCGATGCCCACCACCCCGTGTTCCACCAAACACGAGGTCGATCGACAAATGTACCAGGCGTTCGAGTCGGCTGGCGACCGAGGCCAGTGCCTGGACGGTTTCGACGTTGACGCGACGGGCCATTGCCGGGTCCAGTTCGCAGCCTTTCAGGGCACAGCTGCCTCCGGTGCTGAGAATCGAGCGGATCCCATGGGTGTCAATGAATTGGCTCAGGGCCTGGCGGTCTTCCAGAACCATTCCATGCACACCCGGCCCTTCCAGCCGCCAGTTGTGCGCCGGGCGCTGTCCCAGAATCTGTTCACCATACCGCTGCCTGAGAAAGGCAAAAGCGTTCAGCCCCGCGACGCCCGAAATCCCCGTCACCAGCATCGGCAACCGCGCGGCGGGTATCCGCAGCGGATAGCGGTCGCATACCATGCCAATCTGGCGATAATCGAGCTGGGGCGAGACGTTTCGCGGTGGTCGTAACATGGAGTCTTGATGAACAAACGAAAACTGCCGTGGCAGATCAAAATTTGCGGCGTATCTTCAATGCCCGAAGTGGTGGCGGTCGCCGCCGCAGGTGCTGATGCGGTGGGACTGAATTTCTACCAGCGCAGCATGCGCAACGTAAGCGTAACGGACGCGGCCATCTTTGTCCGGACGATGCAGGACGTTCATGGCCCGGCGGCCGGTCCTGTTCCTGTCGGCCTGTTCGTCAATCATTCGGCCGACCAGATCATCCAGACCGTCGCGGCCACGGGGATCGAGTGGATCCAGTTGCACGGCGACGAACGTCCGGAAATTCTACGGTCATTGCCACCGCTGTCCGTGATTCGGGCGATTCGGGTGGATGCACAGCTGGGGCTGGAGGTCGCCGTGAACGAAGCCGCGCGCTGGATCGACGCGGGGGTGGCGGCGATCCTGCTGGACGCACCCCTTCCCAAACCGCAAGGGCACGAAGACGCGGTGCCGGACGACAGCGAAGAACCGGTCCCGGCCTTGGTGTACGGCGGGACTGGCCGCACGGTGGACTGGACGATGGCCCGACAGATTGTGAGTCAACTGCCAGTGCCGGTGGTGCTGGCGGGCGGATTGAATCCGCAAAACGTCGCTGCCGCCATCGAAGCCGTTCGGCCGGCTGCGGTTGACGTGGCCAGTGGTGTGGAGGGGTTGCCGGCGCGAAAGAACTTCGGGCTGGTCCGGGACTTTGTCGGGCAGGCACGGCAGGCGTTCGGGGCGGGTTAACCGAATCTTTCGCCGATTAGCGCATGATTCAGCTTTTCTGGTCGGCTGGGGAAATTCCGCTCGGGTCCTACCTCCCGATTCGGCATCTCTGGCCGATTCGGCATCTCTGACCACCCGGGGGATGCGGCATTTTGCGATGCGGCGAAATAACCGGGTTGTTCCCTGGCGGCACCGGCGGTTATCATGGGCGTTGTTGCCGCGTGCGGCAATTTCTCGGCGCCTGAAGTCTCGGGTTCGTGCCGTTTTTACGTCGTTGCAGGTCTGATACTGCGTAGAAATCCCAAGGAGTTTACCCGTGTCTCAAGTCGCTACTGATCGTTTGCCGTACAAAGTCAAAGACATTTCGCTGGCCCAGTGGGGCCGTCGCGAAATCGTCCTGGCCGAAAACGAAATGCCGGGCCTGATGGCTCTTCGCAAAAAATACGGCCCCTCAAAACCCCTCGCTGGTGCCCGCATCGCCGGTTGTCTGCACATGACGATCCAGACGGCCGTGTTGATCGAAACGCTGGTCGAACTGGGTGCGGACGTCACCTGGAGCAGCTGCAACATTTTTTCCACCCAGGATCACGCGGCGGCCGCGATTGCCGAAGCAGGTGTTCCGGTCTATGCCTGGAAAGGCATGAACGAAAAGGAATTTGACTGGTGCATCGAGCAGACGCTGTTCATGAAAGACGGCGAGCCGCTGAACATGATCCTCGACGATGGCGGCGATTTGACTGCCATGGTCCACAACCGCTTCCCCGAACTGCTGGGTGCGATCCGCGGACTGTCGGAAGAAACGACGACGGGAGTCCACCGGCTGTACCAGATGCATCAGCGTGGTGAGCTGAAAATGCCCGCCATCAACGTCAACGATTCCGTAACGAAAAGCAAATTCGACAATCTTTACGGTTGCCGCGAGTCGCTGGCTGACGGCATCAAACGGGCCACCGACGTGATGATCGCCGGCAAAGTCGTCGTGGTCTGTGGCTACGGTGACGTCGGAAAGGGCTGTGCCCACTCGATGCAGCGCTACGGCGGTCGCGTCATCGTGACTGAAATCGATCCGATCAACGCCCTGCAGGCCGCGATGGAAGGATTCGAAGTCACGACCATGGAAGAAGCTGCGCCCAAAGGCAACATCTTCGTCACCACCACGGGCAACGTCGATGTGATCACCGGCGACCACATGGACAAGATGAAGAACGATGCGATCGTCTGCAACATCGGACACTTCGACAACGAAATCGATGTCGCGTGGCTGAATGGCCAGGTCGAGGCCGGGAAAGTTTCCAAAGAGGAAGTCAAACCGCAGGTCGACCGGTACACCTTCCAGTCCCACGGCCGCTCGATCATCCTGCTGGCCGAAGGCCGACTGGTGAATCTGGGCTGTGCGACCGGGCATCCTTCGTTCGTGATGAGCAATTCGTTCACCAATCAGGTGATGGCCCAGATGGCTTTGTGGGACAAGAACGCCGATTTCGCCGTTGGAGTCCACGTGTTGCCCAAACACCTCGACGAGGAAGTCGCCCGATTGCACCTCGGCCAGTTGGGCGTCAAGTTGACCAAACTGACACCGAAACAGGCCGAATACCTCGGCATCCCGGTCGAAGGCCCCTACAAACCCGAGCATTACCGCTATTAGTCGCGCCTTTTAGTCGCGACGGGATTGCGAGGCATCCATACCGGTTTTTGCGCGGAGGTTTTCCGCGGTGAAACCGGGGCCGGATTCCGCCTGGCGACTGTGTGCGGGTTCTCCCGATTTGTTCGATGGACAGGCGGTTTGACC
>JBGSVU010000423.1:0-3021 GCA_041752775.1 Pirellulaceae bacterium
GGCAGCCCGGAGTCATCGGCCGCGATTGCCTGGCCCTTCACTGCCGCCCAGACCACCGGGTCGCGGTTGTCCGCCATCAGCGAAAAAATTTCCAGCTCGCGCGTCATCACTTCGCGGTTGGTTTGCCCATCGACGAACTGCAAATTCCCCCGCTCGCCAAAAATCGAATATCCATCCACCGTGCGGTAACAGTTGAACCAGCACCGGTCTTTGGCAGTGACGGCCGCGCGAACAGCGGCAAGCGTTTCTTCGGAAACCGGCGCGGCCGGGCCGAACAACTGTTGCAGGATTTCACCGGCGACGAAGCGGTTGCCGTTTTCGTCCAGGTGAATGCCGTTGATGGTCAGCGGCGTGTCCGATTCGCTGGCCTGTTTCACAAACGGATGAAAAAGATCGACGAAGGCGACCCCTGTCTGCCGTGCAACCTCGCGGGTTGCTTCCGTGTAGATGGACAGCCTCGCGTTCGCGGCGTCCGGACCGGGCAAATTCGGATCACCCAGATTTTCGAATCCGGACGGCGAAACCACAACGATCCGCGGTGCGGATTTGCCATTGTACTGCAGCGACTGCATCCGCTGAATCTCGGCCACATATTTCTGGCGAAACGAATCCAGTCCCGTCTCGCCGCCAAACGATTCGCCATACCCGAACATCATGACCACGACATCGGCCTGGAAACGGTTGAGATGGTCGTCGGGCGAACCAAAACCTGCGCTCCGCAACCGCAAATCAATTTCATCACCCGAAAATCCCATGTTCCGGACCACCAGCTGGTGATCGGGGAAACGGGTCTGCAACAGCGTCTCAAACCACCCGTCGTATTGCATCCGCTCGGCCAGTGTGTTGCCCAGAATTGCGATCCTGTCACCCGGGTGCAGCTGGAACTCGCCAGTCGCCCCGTTTTCCTGTTTCGCCCCGCTGTTTTGGGCCGCATGAGTGGACAATTGGGTCGCGAAGACGGCTATCAGGGCAAAAATCAGTCCTGTGACCACCGAAACCGGCGCAGCCATCTGCGAAATACCATTTCCGCACCTTGAGTTGGGTCGTGGGTGCCGGAAAGAAGGGTATGGTGATGAAACGTGCATCGATTGAAATTCCTGTCAGGTTTTCCACAAGGGATTGGGTGGCGGGCATTTGGGTAAGGAAAGCCCGTTTCCGGCCATTTTGCCCGATTTGGCGTTCTGATACTACTTGCCAGCTAGCGGTTCAAAAGCCTGTTTTCGGTTTTTTGGTTTTTCAGGACGTTTCGCAAGTCTATGTGCTGCAACGGGTTAGGGATGCCAGCTGGCAGAAATGCGGATATTTTGAGACTTCAAATCCGGCGCCGGGACGACTAATTTGAGTTCCAGACAAAAGCGATCGTCAGGAGGCTCCAGCTGCTCGCAACAAGCAGGTTGAGCTTCTTTTTTCGATATCCTCCGAAGTTCGCCTTGTTCGACGCCGTATGTGTTGTCAAAAGCCACAGTACTACACATCGTCGTCGGAAACTGGACAGTCATGGACGATTTTGCTTCAGTTGCGAACGCGGTTGTGTGAGTGGAACTTGCCACAACCAAAACAGCACCGAAGACGCACGATGCGTTGACGGTGCTTTTTTTTTGACATGCAATTCCGCCAACACACTCTGACAACACGGGCATGGTCACCATGGCCCGCAACGTTAGCCTGAAAACGGACCTGCGACCAGGCGTTTCATCTCCCGAACCGCTTCGGTCATCCCGATAAAGATTGATCGCGAAACGATGCTGTGACCAATGTTCAACTCGCGAAGGCCGTGAATCGCTGCCACCGGGATGACATTGGAATAAGTTAACCCGTGACCAGCATCGACCAGCAAACCTAGGTCGCTTCCCTGTCGGGCCGCAACCACCAGCTGCTCCAGCGCCCGCGCGGTCGCTGCCCCCCGTTCTGCGTGGGCGTAGGTTCCCGTGTGCAGTTCAATTGCGGCGGCACCGGTTTGCTTCGCGGCAACCAGCTGTTTTGCATCGGCGTCAATAAACAGGCTGACTTCGATTCCGGCATCCATCAGTCGCTGTACCGAATCGGTTACCAGGGAGAGGTTTCCGGCCACATCCAGCCCGCCTTCAGTCGTGACTTCTTCGCGGCGTTCGGGGACCAGACAAACCTGATCCGGCCGGGTCTGACAGGCGATCTGCAACATCTCGTCGACGCAGGCGCATTCGAGGTTCATCCGCACGGTCACGGTCCGGCGCAGGATTTCGAGGTCGCGATCCTGAATATGGCGGCGGTCTTCGCGCAGGTGGACCGTGATCTGGTCGGCTCCGCCCAGTTCCGCACCAGCGGCAGCCCAAACCGGATCGGGCTCAAAAGTCCTGCGGGCCTGACGAATTGTGGCCACGTGATCGATGTTGACTCCCAGTCTTGGCATGTTCTCTTTTATTCATTCCGGAGGGTGAAAGGATCGATCCGTCGAAAAAGTGCCTGATGCGTGGGGTTGGGACGAAAAGCTCTCAGGGCGCTTCTTCAGGATGCGCAACACATTTCAGAACGGCGCCATGGTTGTTGGCAGTGGTGATCGTAATCTCAACGGCCGGCAAAATCGAAGGGGCGATACGTTCCAGCTGCTGTTTCAGTTCCAGCGCCGCCGTTTCGTCAGGCGTGATTGCGGCCAGCGTTGGACCCCACGAACTCTGCACCACCGCCGCAGTGCCAAATCGCCGAATCGCAGCTGCCAGTTCGGCCACGGGCCGACTGTGAAACAGCCCCCCCTGGACCGATTCATAATACCGCCCGCTGGCCAGATTGAATTCATGAATGGCATGCCCGAACCGGTTGTAGTCTCCGGCGACCAAACCCGGCAAGACCTGCTCCCGCAACAGCCGCACCATCTGGCGCCGCGACTCCGCACAACTGCGCACCGAACGGTCAAACGCCATCAACTCATCCGCGCCATGGTTGCCCGCCACAACGTCAGGGCAAATCAGCACGATCCGCCACTGCCCGGGAAAATCCAGCCGCAAATCGAGTGGCGAGAATGTCTCCTTGTCCGCGATGCCGCGG
>JBGSVU010000424.1:0-2596 GCA_041752775.1 Pirellulaceae bacterium
CGCCACGTCAATTTCCGCCAACAGAATTTCTTCACGGTCATGATCGGCAACTGCCAGGACCGCGCCGCGAGGGTCGCAGATTCTGCTTTTTCCGACAAAAGCAAATCCCCGCTCCTGACCCACGCGATTTGCGGCGACCACATAGACATGATTCTCCAGGGCCCGCGCGGCCGGAATCACATCCGCTGTCCGGCCCGAAGTGGGAGGCCAGTTGGTCGGCAGCGCGATCACGTCCGCACCGTCCAGCATCAATACGCGCATCGCTTCCGGAAATGAACAGTCATAGCAGATATTCATTCCCAGCCGAAAATCGGGAGCGGCAAATACGCACAGCTCGCTCCCCGCCGTCGTGAAGCGGTCGATTCCCAGGTGCGGCAAATGGATTTTGCGGTACTTGCCCAGCACCCCACCCGGCCCCAGAAAAAAAGCAGTATTAAACAACCGGTCGCCCTCGCGTTCCAGCACGCCCACGACGAGGTGCGTCTGCAGCTGGCGGCATTTTTCCAGCAAGGTGCGGATTTCCGGTGACTCGCCAGTATGCGAAAACGGAAACGCTTCCTCCAGACTGCCAAAACAGTATCCCGCCAGCGCGGATTCCGGTGCCACCACCAGCCGTGCTCCCCGGCCCGCGGCCGTCTCCAGTCGTTCGACCAGCGCAACCAGATTCCGTTGCGGCTGGCCGATCGCAACATCCATCTGGATTGCCGCCACAGTCAACCCGGCCACTGCTCCGGCTTCATTCATTTCACATGGTCTCCGATCACGTGGTCTCCGATGCAACTGGATGACTGAATCCGCCTGGCGATTTATTCCGGACGAATCGGTTTGAAAACCGTAGTGCCCGGGTTCGTCGCGGTGTGATACTTTTCCTGAAACCACTGCCACAGAACTTCCTGGGAACGAAAGGGCTTCCGTTTCCCTGGCTGATTGCGGTGGGCACTGCCATCGGGCTGGATTTCCCAGCTGCTGACATTGTCGCGGAAACAGCACTCCAGCACCTGCTCCAGCAGGCTGCGGCAGAGCGGGTCTTCGACGGGAACCATCAACTCAATCCGCTGGTCCAGATTGCGGCTCATCCAGTCTGCGCTGGCGATGAACATCCGGTTTTCGCCCGCCTGGCGAAACTGGATGATCCTCGCGTGTTCCAGGTACCGGTCGACAATACTCGTGACGCGAATTCGCTCGCTCATGCCAGGTACACCCGGTCGCAGGCAGCAAATGCCGCGCACATTCAGCCGGATCTCCACACCCGACTGGGACGCATCGTACAGCGCCTCGATGATTTCCTGGTCGACCAGCGAATTCAGTTTGGCGGAAATTCGCGATTCGACGCCGCCCAGCGCATTTTCTTTTTCCAGTCGAATCAGTTCCAGCAGGGTGGAACGCAGGTTGACTGGCGCCATGGCAATCTTTTCCATCGGTTGCGGCACGGTCAGTCCGGTGATGGAATTGAATGCACTCAGGGCATCCCCGGTCAACTGCGGATCGCACGTGAAAAAACTCACGTCGCCATACAGGGTTGCCGTCGCTTCGTTGTAGTTCCCCGTCGCGATGTGTGCGTACCGTTTCATTCCTGACGGTTCGTCGCGAATGACCAGGCAGAGTTTGGCATGAGTCTTCAGTCCGCGAACGCCGTAAATCACGTTGACTCCGGCACGTTCCATCGATTTGGCCCATCCCATGTTGCGGGCTTCGTCAAAGCGGGCTTTCAGTTCCACCACCACGGTGACCTTTTTGCCCTGCTGTGCCGCACGGATCAGCGTTTTTACCACGTGGCTGTCACGGCTGGTGCGATAAAGCGTCTGTTTGATCGCGAGGACCAATGGATCGCTGGCCGCAGCCTCCAGAAACTGCAACACCGGGTCGTAGCTCTGAAATGGATGCACCAGCAACCGGTCTCCGGCGGCCAGCAGGTCAAACACCGAATCGTCGTTCTGGAACTCCGGAGAGGGAGCCGCGGGCCAGGGGGGATAACGAAGTGTCGGAAAACCGGAAACTCCCGCCAGTGCCATGAACGCACCGAGGTCCAGCGGGCCGCCCGCCGGGTAGATTTCCTGGTCGGAAATTCCCAGCGCCGACTGCAGGTACTCAACCGTCTGCAGGCTGGCTCCGGCAGAAATTTCCAGCCGCACACAGCTGCTCGCTTCGCGCAAATCGAGTAACTGCTCCATCTCCTGAAAGAAATCCCCCGCTTCTTCATTCAACTCAAAGTCGGCGTTGCGCATGGCCCGGATCGCGACGCACTCGGCAATCTTTTCCTGTGGAAAAAGTTGCGGCAAATACTCTTCGAGCAGATCCTCCAGCAACAGGTAGGGATAGCCACTGTCGTCTGGCAGGGCAACAATCCGCGGCAGGGCCTCGGGCAATTCCAGCAGCATGTAACGCGACTCTTTGACGTCGGACCCACCGTACAGATGGGGCAGGACGCCGCCACCTCCCTCGAAGCGAACCAGCAAACAGACTTGGGCCGCGTTCAGCCAGGGAAACCCGATTCCTTTTCCGGCCGGCCTCAGTTCCAGCAGATTGCTGATCCGGTCGCGAAAATTCTCCTGCAGCCAGTTCTGCTGCCGCGCCGTGACGTCGACCGGTTTCAGCC
>JBGSVU010000425.1:0-7028 GCA_041752775.1 Pirellulaceae bacterium
TAAATTAAGATGGACATCGTTCGCCCATCCGCCGGTACAGGATTCTGGTTTAACAGGAAACCAATTATGGCCGCTGCCTTTCGCTTTCTCGTGTTGACGGTGGTTCTGGCCGGCACGCCATTCCAGCTTTGGGCGCAACAATCCTTCAGCGATCCACTCGCAGAGCAATGCCGGTCGGTTGGCCAGCCACAGAACGCCGCCTGGCGTACGATTCCCTGGCAGACCGACTTGATCGATGCACAGCACCTGGCGGTGGAACAACAGAAGCCGCTGTTCGTCTGGGCCATGGATGGGCATCCGCTGGGATGCACCTGAAACAACGGTGTGCTCGATCGTGAGTCGACCTTCGCTGATCCGGAAATTCTTGCTCTCCTGAAAGAGCGTTTTGTTCCCGTCGCCATCGACCAGTGGTACACGCGGCGGCAAGAGGACAGCGAAGGAGAATTCTGGCGACAAATCGCGGGGCAGGGCCCCCGCAACGATTTCAGCCGCACCACGCAGGGCCTGTATGTCGCCGCAGCTGACGGGAGACTGATCGCGTTCAACAACAACCGCGGCCCCGAACGGATCCGGAATTTGCTGCAGGCGGCAGTAGATGATTATTCGCATCCGGAAGGAACCGGTCCGCTCGAGCGGAAGACGACCGACGGGAAGTACAAGGCCGAATTGCCCGGAGGGGCAGTTGTCGTTCGGGTCAGCGCGCGCATCGAAGGGGGTTATGAAGAAACAGACGATCCGTGGCAAAAGCTGTTTCAGTCGGCGGTCTCGCGCGACAACCTCTGGATCACGGCCGACGAACAGAGGTCCCTCGCCGCGGGAACCGTTCCCGATGACCTTGCCCTGAGGATCGTGCGGTTTCACCTGGTCGACAACACCCGCGGTGAACCGCCGGCGTGGAGCGTCGATGAAATCCGTGAGATGAAATGGACCGTGGAGGAAGGGAAAATCTCAGGGGCCGCGAGTCTGGAAACCAGCGACGGCAAGCGGGGTTACGAGGCGACGTGGCGCGGAGCGCTGGGGTTCGACGAAACCCGGAAACTGAACCGTTTTGATTTGTTTGTCGAAGGCAGTTTTTGGGGGACGGGCCAGCACACAGTGGAACCACCGCCAGGAAAATTTCCGCTTGTGATCGCTTTCACTCTGGCCGATGGCACCGACCCCGGCGACACCATCCCGCCCCACGCTTCGCGCGGCTGGCTGGACGGTTACTGGTTCCCCAGGCGGTGACATGTCGCTGGTCGCCCGGCGCTGGTTGCACAGTGCCGATTGCACAACCTTCAAGACGCGACCAGCCGCGAACGCGGCGACAGCAAATAGCTGCGGGTGAAATCGGCGGAGCCGATGGAACCCGCAGATGAGCTCTATAGCATCCACCAGCCGCGAACGCGGCGACAGCAGTTGAACGGATGTCGAATTGACGCGACGACGATGTGGGAATGTCTTTCGGCGTTGTAGTGCGTGGGTATTATTGTGCGTCGCGCGGGTGTTTGGCGGTTTGGCTGGCGCTCTGTCCGCGCATTCGCGGCTGGTTGTGACTGGGGGGAGGCGTTCTGTCTGCGGGTTCCGCCGTATCCGGCTCCACCCGCAGCTAATTGCTGCCGCGGCATTCGGCGCTAACCGCCAATTGCTGCCGCGGCATTCGCCGCTGACTGCAACCCGGCATGGCACCACCAATCATCAAACGCCAATCACCAACCACACCAACCACCAACCACCCTACAGTCCCTTCTGTGCTCCGGTTTCTGTTGTTGCTTTCCGGAACGCCTCTTCGCCGCCGACGACGGGCATCACGATCGACGTTGCGTCGAGGTCGACGGTCAGCTCGGTGCCGGCTTCGGGCCAGAGAGTGAAATCGCGGTCGCTGGAAAAAATCATGACGCCGATCTGCGAACCGGCGGGAATGATCTGGTCGTCGGGCTGGAGGTCGAACGACAATTCGTAGAACTGTCCGGGGACCAGCGGTTCGCTTTCACGCAACGACTTGTGGTTCTGCGGATCAGCCCATCCGCGGGTAATAATGTCGTCGTTGATTTTTCGGACTCCGGCCGAATCCCAGGGCAGGGCCACAACCCAGACGGTCAGATTCGCGGCCGGTTTGCTGGATGCAAGTTTAATGGTGATTCTGGAGGTGCCGGAAAGGTGGATGGGTTCCTGCAGAACCGGGGTGACGTACAGCAACCGGTGACCGGATGACGGGGCCGCAGCCAGTTCAGCACCGGACAACGCAACATCGTCCACCAGTTTTTCGGTGCCCTGGCCGGCGCTGGTTGTTGCTGTAACACCACCGCTGGCGTTACCACCTTTGGTCAGGTGCAGGGTCACCGGTTGGGCTTCGGGATTGGGGTAATCGGCGTATTTGGTGACGGCGCTGCGGCGGGCGTTTTCGCGAACGATCCAGGCCCTCGGTTCATTCTCGACGCCGTTTTCGACGTCATACAGAAAGCGGGAGAACCACCTGTTGACCAGCTCCATGGGGGGATCTCCGCCATGCCCTCCCTGATGCAGGTAGGTCATGTGAGGGATGTCTTTCTTTTTGAGGGCTTCGTAGATTCGCACGCTGTGTTCGGGCATGACGTTCCAGTCATTGAATCCGTGAGCCATAATGGTGGCGGCGCGAATGTTGTCAAGCTTGTTCAGGTAATCGCGTCCGGCCCACCAGTCGCTGTAGTCGCCCGACAGGCGGTCCTGGTTGTTGGCCATCTCCTTGTCGCGGATCTCACAGTCGCAATGTTCGCGCTGGGCGGGGTCGCCACTGTGAATGAAGTCGTACAGCACATCGACATCTTCGCCCATATAGCCACCCGGGTGCCGGACCAGTCCGTTCGAACGGTAATAGTGATAGTAGGAGGTGTTGGGTGACACCGGAATGATCGCCTCCAGGCCTTCGACGCCGGTGGTGGCGGCGGCCAGTGGCAACGTACCGTTGTAGGACGTCCCAATCATGCCGACTTTGCCCGTGCACCATGTTGCGAAGACCTCTTCGTCGCTGTCCAGTTCGGTGAAGCCCCTGGCCCGTCCGTTCAGCCAGTCGATCACAGCCTTGGGGGCGAGTGATTCGTTTTCACCGCCGACGGTTGGGCAACCCTGTGACAGCCCGGTCCCTGGTGAACAGGAATGGACGACGGCAAACCCGCGGGGCACCCAGGTCCGGAGCAGTGACGAATTGATCAGGGGGCGATTATTCTGGTGGGGGATATCCGGATGTTCGTGGCCGGCTGCAGGTGGCGCGCCCAGTTCGTGTTTCGGATCCCAGAAAAAGTCTGATCCCGTCGAACCGATGCCCGCATAGTAGGGACTGGTTTCGTAGATGACGGCAACTTTCAAACCTTCGGTTTCAGTTTGTTTGGGTCGCGTGACCGACACGTGCATCCGGTCGGGTTTGCCGTCGCCATCGCTGTTGAATTCGGTTTCGACGAACAGGTCGTGCGTGATCCACTGCCCGGGGTCTTTGAAGGCCTCCACTTCCTGAGCCATCCCGTCGACAAAAACCGGCACTGCCCGCGATTCGGGCTGACCGTACAGATCCGCGACCGTGAAACCGGTCAACGCGATCAGCGTTGCCAACACAATGGCCAATGACCTGGTATGCAAAGACCTGATATGCGAAATGTGAAATGCGCTGTTCATGGGTATCCCGAAAAAAACTGTTGTGCGGTGCCGTCGCTGTCCCAGAAGCCCGTCCCAAAAGTGGGGCTGATCCTCTCACGATTATTGCAGGAGTCTGACGACCTGTTGGGAGACAGGTTCCAGACATTCCGAAAGGTCCAATTCTAGACAGAAACGCGAACCCTGTGGGGGCCAGCGAATTGATTTTGACAATCAGGCGCGGTTTGCGGAAGCCACGGTGCAAGGTCCGCACATCGTATTCAAAGGGCCTGAAGGCCGTCGGGACCAACAGTCAGCCCCGCCATTTTTCTCAGACAGCGGACGCGACGGTCGTCGTCCAGTCCCACCTGAACGACGGGCGAGTTCCCTGAACCGGAACCTTCCGCGATCCGGTGCAGGCCGTTTTCCAGGGGACCGGTCAATCCCGTTACGCAAAGGTACGCTCCAACTGTCATCGAACAGAGAGCCCGCTGTTCCAGCCGGACCATCCATTCCTCACTGGCCAGGGGGGTATGCCAGTAAATGAAATCAAACCCACAGTAGTCGAAGTCCAGCGCATTCCCTTCCAAAAACCTGTTCTCGGGAAACAGGTTCCGCGCGAGGCTCAGATAACGCGGGTCCAAATCAAACCCCGTGGCCTGAAAACCCAGCAGCCTCGCAATTTCGGTTTTTGTTCCAATCCCGCAGCCGACTTCGAGAAAACGCCGCTGCCCGGCATCCGGCTCCAGCAATTCCCGGGCCCGCACCATGAACCGGAAGAAACGCTCGTGGCTGAAGCGGATGTAAGGAAATCCCAGACAGGGGTTTTCCCCATGGTCGAAATGAACGTAGCCCGCCCCGTAAAGTCCATTCTCCAGCAGGATATGGTCTTCCAGTTTCATCAGCACCTGAACCAGTTCGTGCATGGTGATTTCCCGGTTTGTTTTTGTCCCTTCAGACTTCCACTTCCTGCGACCTGATTGCAACACACGACGACGGAGGACGACAGCGCTGATGTCAAACCGGTATGCGAGGTGCCTGCCAGGCAGGCCAGTCAGGGATCCGGATTGCCGCCAGTGAACACGATGTCAAATGGTAACAGATGCGAACCAGTGCCATTCAGTTACCCGGCATTTTTCAGCGGTTTCCCTGTCAGGTCCTGTGAGTCCGCTTCAAAAACCCTGAAGACAGATTCATTGCCCATCGCCGCCAGGCCCCAGCATCCCGTGGGCAATCCGACGATCCAGCCTGGGTGAACAGGAATCACCGCCGTGATGAAACCGGCCATTCCAGTCCAGAAATCTTTCAGTTTGCGAACGCGTGAACTGGCGAACCACTGAAAAATTCCGAACAGGACCGCCAGCGGCGACATGATGGAAAGCCCGATCAACGTATCAAGATAACTGTGGTATCGGCGAACAGACAGTTCGGCGTCCGGCTCCGACAGAAAGCCATACCACAACAGAAAACCAAGCACGCAAAAACCGGTCAGGCTGAGGAATAAATTGAAAACGGCCGTCAGCCTCAGTCCCCAGACTGGTCCCTGCAGGCGTTGTCGTGCGGCTTCGATTTGCCGGGGACTTATCCCGACATCGGGCTCCTGGCCAATGGCGCTGCATACCCGTTCGTAGACTTTGTTCCGCAGGTCGTTGTCGGCCGGTTTGTTCGTGACGGACATGATTGGCGAGGTGGTTCCGCAATGACCCGACCAGAAAGTTGCGGAACCGGCCCCGCCCGGGATCGGCTTTTTTCAGGCCGTCATTTTTCAGCAGGGCCGCAAAAAAATCCTGCGTGACGTCTTCTGCGTCCACCTGCGACAACCCGCGCCGCCGGAGCCAGGCGTAACAGGGATACCAGTAGTCGCCGATCAGGGCACCCAGTCCCGGACGCAGTTCGCCCGAAGGCAAATCGGACCGGAGAGCTGCGATGCGACTCCAGCGGGTGGTCGCAAAACGGGGCCGCTTGCTGGCAAGGGGTGTTTCAGTCATGGTCCGGCCCACCGTCCAGTCAGAAAATACGATGCGTTGCGTTTATCCTGGCTGGTTGCTGGATTTCTGCGAATGATCGATCAACCGGGACAGCAACTTGCGAATGGATTTGAACTTGGCCGGCAGGATGATCAGTCCCCTGTTGGCACCGCTGGTCTGGACGCCATCGACCAGCTGTTTCTGGTTCTCTTCGACCATGACGATCGCGGGCATTTGCCCGTAATCCGGCAGGCTGCAGAATTCATCAAAAGCCTCGACCGCGCGGCGCCCCAGTTTGGAACATCCGAAAATTACGATGTCGGCCGGACGGGGTTCGGCCGGATCGAGTGACCGAAAGCGGTCCAGAGCCATTTGCGGGTTGCTGAGTATCAGCACCCGGTATCCGACTTCTTTCAGTTTGTCGCGGAACAGGTCCTGGACTTTTACGGAAGAATCCACCAGCATGATCGTGCGGTCGGCACCTTCGTTTTTTTGTCCCAGCTGGCGGGCGTATTCGTCGGCCTGCTGTTGTGAGAGGGTTTCGTCATAAACCTGTTCTTTGCCCGACCGAACGCCTTCGATTACGGCTTCCAGTTCCGTCAGCGCCTGCCCGGCCGTCTGAATGCGCGCATCGGCATTCAAGTCCATCAGGCGATTGACCAGGATCACCACGCGGTGCGGCAGGCCGCTGACATGGTTCGTCAGCGGCGCCACCTCACGGAACCGCCGGGGTGACATGCGTTTCATCCGTTCCCGCGTTTCCAGCAGGGGAGCCACCCCGGCAATCATGTGGTAGATCATGCAGCCGAGAAAGTAGAGGTCGCTGCGGCGGTCATTGCGGGGGACGTTGGTCAGTTTTTCCAGTCCGGCATAGTCCACGCTGCGGGGTCCGTAGTTGCCGTCGGCCGGTTCGTCTTCGTCCGAATCGCCATGCACGCCAGCCAGTCCAAAGTCCACCAGTTTGGCCTGGCCCCGCGCCGAAAGCAGCACATTGGAGAGTTTCATGTCGCGATGCGAAATGCCTTTTTTCAGCGCGTAGTCGAGTCCACTGGCGAGGTCACGGGCAATTTCCAGGGCTACGATCAGTTTCAGTTTTCCATGGGCAGTCACGTAGTCGCGCAGGTTCTGGCCTTCGACGAAATCCATCACCATGTAACAGCGGCCGCGCTCGATTTCCACTTCGTAAATCGGAACGATGTTGGGATGCCGCAGCTGCATCACCGTGCGGGCTTCGCGAATGAACCGTTCCCGCATGGAATCGTCATCGGTGTAACGGTTACGGAGTACCTTGACCGCTTTCAGTTCTTTGGTCTCGTTGTGCTCGGCCCGGTAGACGCGGGCAAATGTTCCGGCTCCCACCAGATAGAGCACTTTCCATTTGCCATAGAAATACCCGCCGCGGTTTCCTTCGGCCAGCCGGCTGATTTGCCAGTTGGTCAGGGCCCCTTCCTGCAACAGCGCCGTAACGAAGGCATC
>JBGSVU010000426.1:0-1516 GCA_041752775.1 Pirellulaceae bacterium
ATCTCCGGCGGAAACGGTGTCGGGTGCGGTAGCAGCCAGTTGTTCGCTCCGCCGGAGTGAATCCGGCGGAAGCGGTGCTGCATGCGATGGTCAACTGGTGGCACGTAATGTAGCTGCCTGTTGCCGCTCCGCTATAGTAAATCCGGCGGAAGCTTTTCGCCGATACCTCAGTTGTTCGCTCCGCCGGAGTGAATCCGGCGGAAGCGTTTTCGCCGACACGTTGTTTTGGATCAGGAAGCCTGTTGTACGGCCTGCTGGAACAGATGCCGCGCGGTGCGACCACTGATTGTGGTTTTCTGCTCCAGTTCCGTTGCAATCATCTGCACGGCCTTTGCATATCCCTCATCGGACAACAGGTGCCCGGTTTTGTCCAGCATGCGACGTTCGAGCCGTTCGAGTTGCCTCTCGTTGCTGGCCCGACTCTGCAACAGCCTTCTGGCATGCCGCAGATCCTCGGCCGCCCCCTGACGGCAATACTTTTCCGTAAAACGGGCTTCGGCGACCATCCCGGCGAGCAGGATCAGCACTTCGTCTTCCAGCCAGTCGCCGGACGGTTTGAAGCGACCTTTCTGAATTTTGCAGGCACCCAGTCGCACTCCTCCCGCAGGCTGTAGGGCCGGCGCGACTGTCACCTTCTGGACCGGACGACCAAGGGCCAGAGCCATCACGGCATGTCCTGCCTCATGCCACGCGGTCGCGGTGCGTGCGAAACCAGTCGAATCGGGTATCGGCCCGGCATTTTCAGAATCCGGCAATTCATGAGTCCTGTGAAAGAAACAGGGAAGTGTACAACAAACCGGAAATTCAAAGCGGCCGGGCAACGAACAGTCAAAATCACCGGTCTGGAAAAGTCAGATTTTGAAGTTCGAAGGTTGTGTCGGACTGTTCTTGCCGGATTTGAAACGCGTCATCCACAGTCAATTTCCAGATGCGACAGACGACCGAAACGGGACCAGGAACTGCTAACATTGATCTGACAGGTTTCATTATAACCGGGCGATGGGAGTCGGCAAATTGACGTGGTGCCCTGCATGGCGACCCCTACACGTCCACTTCTTCGGCTTCTTCGGCGCGATCCATGATGAATCGAAAACGCGCGCTGGCGTCTTTGCCCATCAACTCGTTCATCACGCGGTCCGTTTCCAGGTGATCATCGATCTCAACTTTCAGCAACCGGCGGGTATTGGGATTGAGGGTCGTGTCCCAGAGAACTTTGGGCGCCATTTCGCCCAGTCCCTTGAATCGCGTGATTTCAGGTATCGCACGGCCCTGATGTTCCTTCAGAATTCGCTCCCGGTCGATCTCGTCTGCGGCCCAGAACGTCTCGCGGCCTATGTCGATACGGAAAAGCGGTGGTTGTGCAATAAAAATCCTCCCATCCGTGATCAGCGCCTGCATGTGCCGGTAAAAAAGTGTCAGCAGCAACGTCGTGATGTGATGACCGTCGCTGTCGGCATCGGCCAGCAAAACGATCCGGTCATAACGCAGGCGCGAAACATTCAGGTCTTTGCCGATC
>JBGSVU010000427.1:0-2733 GCA_041752775.1 Pirellulaceae bacterium
CGACCGACATGGGAAGGGCATACGTCGAAACGCGACCGGAACGGGAAATATTGACCCCAACGATCTCGCCATCCAGATTCACAATGGGGCTGCCCATCTGGTTGGCGTTCAGATTCGAGTCGTGCTGGATCGCAAGCGGAAATCGGGACCGGCGGCGGCTGAGCGTGCTGCCCATCCGGTCCTGCTGGTTGGTTCGCTCGGTGTCGGGAGTAAATTTTTCCTTGTCAGCCAGTTCCAGTCCGATCACCATTTCCTGGCCACCACGCAAAATCGACAGTTCGACCCGGTCACCAGGCTCATAATGCTCGGCAAGGACCTGGCGAAACTCCTGCTGGTTCCCCACCGGCCAAGCATCCATTTTGACAATCACGTCTTCCATTTTCAGTTCGGCCAACTGGGCCGGCGAGTCGTCAACCACTTCGACAATCTGCACGCCCTTGTCGCCATCGATGTCGTTCATCCGGATGCCGACAAACGCACTGACGCTGGTGATGGCCCGCGGCGGTACGCCGACCACACCGAAACTGACCGGGTCTTCATCGGGTGACACGCTGATCAGCCATGAACCGCGTCCGGGAGGAGAGCGGTCCTCCAGAAGTGCTGGCTCCAGTCCGGAGGCATCGATTTTCAACAGCGCCAAATCCGTCGCCCGGTGAATTCCCATGACGGTCGCCGGATATCGCCGCCCATCGGCCAACTGGCAGTCGAGCGGATTTTTCAGTTCACTGGCCGCCGTCAGAACCAGACCGTCAGCGCCCACCACGATCCCCAGGGCGACCTGGTCAGCCTCCGACCAGATCCGCGCCGTCGAGGGCGAAATCCCGGCGGCCACAGGCTCCAGCAGACTGATAATCGCCGGACTGAGCCTCGACTGTTCACGCACTCCCCGCATCGCGCGCGTGCTCTTTTTCAGTTCACCGAGATCGGCCGAAGAGACCTGTTCGGTCCCGGCCGCCGCGTCGTCCTGGACGTCCCGGTTTTCCTTTTTTGCGTCCGTTTCTTCCTGGTCGTCCCCGTCATCCGAGGTGCCGTCGTCCAGCTGTTCCTGCTTTTCCCCCTCCTGAAAAAACGCCGAAACCGGCCCGGGTGGCGCCCAGCCCAACCCGCAGACGGGAGCGGAATTCAGGTCGGCAACCGCAACGGCAAAGCCCACCACAAGCGACAAACGAATCAGACTGAAACTGGATTTCATGATGGCGATACCGGAATCGTCCGGCCAAAAAGAACAGATCAACAAACCCCCGACACCCGGCAGGCCGAGGTCACCCGGCCACCGCCCAGTGAATCGCCTACTGCCGGCCGACTTTCAGCTGCAAAGTCAGCTTAGCTCCGGCGCGTTCCACAACCATTTCAACAGTCTGCCCCGGTTTGACTTTCCGCAGCGCCCGCGACAGGTCGCGACGACTGGTGATTTCTGAATCGTCGATTTTCAGAATCCGGTCGTTTCGTTTCAGTCCCGCCTTCTCGGCCGCTTCCCAGCGCTCGACACTTTCGATTTCATTCGAGTCACCACGCAAACTCAGGCCCAGATGGGGGCTGTTCGACCCGCCAATGATTTCACCCGCCATCAACCGGTCCCAGTCTTCCGAAAAAGTATCAATCGGAACGTGAATGTTTTCCCACAACCGCTGGCCGATGCGGCTGTGAATGCCAATCAGATACCCGTCCATGTCCACCAGCGGTCCACCGGAATCGCCTCCCACCAGCGTGCAGTCGGTACGCATCAGGCCGGGGTTGCTGAACACCAGTCGTCCCGCGCGAATCACCATGCCCCGTTTTTCATCCAGCCCACCGGGATGCCCAATCGCCATCAACCAGGCTCCGGGTTTCAGATCGCCGGACTGGCCAAGGTCAACCCAGGGCAACATCTGCCCAAAATCATCCGGCAATTCAATCTTCAACATCCCCGAATCGACATCGCGATTGACGCCCAGCGAAGTCGCCCGAAAACGCCGCCCGTCACTGAGCACCACACTGGCCGGATGATTCGGCCGTCCAATCACGTGAGCCGCGGTCAGGACGTAACCATCTTCGGTCACGATCACGCCTGTGCCCTGCGAACCTCCCATCTGGATATTGACCGTTGCGGCGAAAACCCGCTCGGCAACTTCCCGCATGGGACCCTCCATCGCTTTCAACTGGTCAAGCGAAACGGGGTCGGTGCCCTCCCGCAGAAAATCCATCGACACTGCGGCTGGTTCTGTCGCGGCAACCAGACCAGTCGATTCTGGCCCGACTTTGGCCGTCGTTTCGACGGTGGCCAGCTTGGTCTCTGGCAGATCAGCGACCGATGTGTCCTGGGCCGCAACCGGAGCCGCCAGCAAGGTCGCCAACAGCAACAGGGCCGGCGCGAAAATGGGAGTTCTTGCGTGGAAGCTGTCGCTGATTCGGGTCATTCTTTACTCCAGGTTGAATTCAATCTCGTTCAGTCGGAAATTGCAGCAGGACAGGAATGGAACAGGAATCGTTGTCTGGAAATTCTTCCCAGTCTCACCCATTCACATAATTCCGGAAATCCGGACCAAGTTGATTTTACACCGACAGCGGGGCAGAGTTCCGCGCAACCAGTCGACAAAGGCGTTTAATCTCAAACTCGACATCCAAAGGCAAAACAGCCATTCGGGCCGCAAGATCCCGGAAATCAACGAATTTTACGATTCGCGCGGCCCGTTATAGCCTGTTTTTCCGGCGCAAGGGAATTACCCCGCACAATGCCCGAACCGGGAAAGAACC
>JBGSVU010000428.1:0-16723 GCA_041752775.1 Pirellulaceae bacterium
ATATTCTCACAGCGATATTCTCACAGCGATATTCTCACAGCGACAAAAACACAACGGCTTTTTTCTTCGGAGACTGAACGATGCAGTACCAGACACCCTCAGGCATGAGTCGTCGCCATTTCATGAGCCATCTTGCCGGTGCATCGGCCTTTGCAGCGTCCTCGCTTGCCATGGGACAGACGATTCGCGCCAATGCCGCCCGGATGTCTCGGGATCGCAAGTCGGCGATTTTGTTGTGGATGGGCGGCGGACCCTCAACTATTGACTTGTGGGATCTGAAACCGGGCACAACCAACGGGGGACCGTTCAAACCGGTAGCGACTCGTGGTGACATGCAGATCAGTGAGCATTTGCCGATGATGGCCCAGCAAATGGACAAGATGTCGCTGGTTCGTTCGATGAGCACGCGCGAGGCCGATCATACGCGCGGACGCTACTACATGCACACCGGATTCGTCCCCAACCCGAACATTGAGCATCCGGGATACGGATCGGTGATTGCCAACCAGTTGGCCGATACGCGCCCGGGCCTGGAAGTGCCTCCGTTTGTGGCGATTGGCGGGGGTAGTGAAGGCCCCGGTTTTCTGGGCATGGCCTGGGCGCCGTTCTCGGTCGACAGCAATGGCCGGATCAGCAATCTGGACATGGGTGTCCAGCCCGGTCGCATGACCGAGCGGGTCCAGGCGCTGAGCGCGCTGGAAACGCGTTTCATCCGGGACAACCGGGGAATGTCGGCCGAGGAACACGCCAAAGTCATCAACAAAACCCTGAATCTGATGACCAGCGAACAGATGGCCGCATTTGAAGTGAACAAGGAACCCACCGAAATTCAGGAACGCTATGGCCAGAACAATTTTGGTCGCGGCTGTTTGCTGGCCCGGCGGCTGGTGGAGGCCGGAGTGCCATTTGTCGAAGTCACGCTTGGAGGATGGGACAACCATCAGGGTATTTTCAATACGTTGCAAAACAATCTGCTGCCCAATCTCGATCGCGGCATGAGCGCACTGTTCGAAGACCTCGCACAGCGCGGTCTGCTGGAAAGCACAACCGTGATCTGGATGGGAGAATTCGGACGGACACCCCGAATCAACGGAAATGCGGGACGCGACCACTGGGCGCGCAGCTGGAGCGTCGGCGTCGGTGGCGGCGGCATCCGGGGCGGGATCACTGTGGGCGCCACCAGCCCCGACGGAATGGAAGTCGAAGGCACCAGTTACACCAGCGAAGACCTGATGGCCACCGTTTGTCAGGGACTGGGTATCAGCCTGGAAACGACTTTCCAGAGCCGGAATGGTCGCCCGATGAAAATCGCAAATGGCGGCCGCGTCATTACCGACCTGCTCAGCTGATTCCGGCAGGTGTTTCCGGGAGCTCGGCAGTTGGGCCACGCCCTAAATGGGCCACGCGTTGAATTCTCCGCGTACTAAGCTCCCCGTGTGGCCATTAGTCCAGGCATCCTCGATGCAAATTGCCAGGCAAAATTCCGGGAAACAAAACAGTTTTTGTTGGGGGCTTCGACATCCGCGACGACTGTAGAAGCACTTTTTGTCCCGCTGGTTTTCCGGACCGGCAATTTGTTTGCAACAGCCATTCCTGTTCCGGGTGTGGCTGAAATTCCCTTTTTTTCATTGCGAAAGCAGCATTGATGCGTGATTGCAAGTGTTTTGTGTGGGGCGCCTTCGCCTGCTGGACGGTTTTGATACTGGCCGATTGGGCGTCGGCCCAGGGGACTTCGGACTGGCCGAAATGGATGGGCCCTTCGGGGGATGCCGTCTGGCGCGAGACGGGAATTCTGGAACAACTGCCTGCCGAAGGCCCACCCGTCAAATGGCGGGTGCCCATTGGGGGGGGCTATACCGGTCCCAGCGTGGCGGGCGGTTCCGTTTTTGTCATGGATCGCACAGCGGGCCCCGAACGGGATGCCGAAGTGCTGGCGGCATTAAAGAAATCGGGAACGCTGCCAGGTGGCGAACGTGTCCTGTGCCTCGACCAGGAAACAGGCGAAATCAAATGGCAACACGAGTACCCGTGTGACTACCGGATTTCCTATCCCTCGGGTCCGCGCTGCACACCGAATGTGGATGGCGACCGGGTCTACACACTGGGCGCCATGGGTGACCTGAAATGTCTGCGTGTGAATGATGGTTCCGTGATTTGGGAAAAACGGTTCAGCGATGTTTACACCCGGGATGGCAAACCTCTGAAGCCGCCCGTCTGGGGCTATGCTTCCCATCCCGTGATCGACGGTTCCCGGTTGATTGTTCCTGTCGGCGGCGAAGGGTCGGCCGTGGTCGCGCTGGACAAGATGACTGGCGAGGAGCTCTGGAAGAATGGCACCAGCAGTGATATCGCCTATGCGCCTCTCGTATTTTTTGGCGAGGGCGACAACCGCCAGCTGTTGTTCTGGCACGCCGATGGAGTGGACTCGTTCAACCCGGCGACCGGCGAACAGTTCTGGCACCACAAATTTCCCGAAGTCCAGACGCAACCGGGGGCGACTACCTCAATCATGACGCCGCAGATCATTGGAGACCTGTTTTTTGTCAGCGAGTATTTTTCCGGTTCGCTGCTGTTGCGTCTGAAATCCTGCCCGCCCCGAGTTGAGGAACTGTTTCGATCTGCCACCGATGATCCCCGTCACAAGAACGACATGAACACGCTGATGACGACGCCTGTCATTCGGGACGGTTTGGTCTACGGTGTCACGGGGGACGGGATTTTTCGCTGCAACCGGCTTGAGAATGGCGAAAAAGTCTGGGAGAACCCGACTTTCATGGGTGACGAACCGGCCGATTTCGCGACCGTTTTTATGGTCGAAAACGAAGGGCGCTATTTTTCGCTGGACGATCAGGGAAAACTTTCCATTCTCCGTCTGACTGAAACCGGCTACGAGCAGTCCAGCCAGTGTCAATTGATCGAAGCGACCGAGAACGCCCGGGGACGCACCGTGGTTTGGTCTCATCCGGCGTTTGCCAACCGCTGCATTTTCGCCCGCAATAACAGGGAAATCATCTGTTTCGACCTGGCACAACCCGCCGGCTAGATTCGGCATCTGCCCCAAAAGCGTCGTGGATCGGGATGCGAATCCTGTTGCGCGGGGTTTGAAACCCGGTCCGCTACGCGAATCCGAAAACTTCACTGACGTGCTACTGGTTTCCGGGACACCGCCGATTTGGGTTACCCGGTCCTCAGGATCTTTTCCATCTTTCGACCTTTGGCCAGTTCGTCGACCAGTTTGTCCAGATATCTGGCCTGCTGCGTCAGGGGATTCTCAATTTCCTCTACCCGATAGCCGCAAATCGTGCCGGTTATCAGATGGGCATTCGGGTTCAGTTTGGCTTTGCTGAAAAATTTCTCAAAGGTCACCTTCTCACTGATCAGCTTCTGCAGCCTGGTTTCGTTGAATCCCGTCAGCCACTGAATCACCTGATGCAGTTCCTCTTTGGTTCGCCCTTTCTTTTCCACCTTGGCCAGGTAGTGGGGGTAGACTGAGGCAAATGTCATTTTGGCAATGCGTTCATCGTGGGTGCTCTTCATGTTTGACTCCTTCTAAATCGACAGCGCCACTTTTAGTCAGCCACAATGCTCTGGAATCCGGTTTTTGTTGGCGAACGTACGATGGACGTCCTCGACCGTCGAATTTCTCATTTTTCGACGGACGAGGACGTCCATCGTACCCCAAATCTTGAGCTTGACAGACTACTGGCGCCTTGCGGCTGGTTGTTACCCGCGTTTTTTGCGTTTTTAGTGCAGAATTGGCGCTGTTCAGCTTAACAATTCCGGAATTTCGAACAGTTTTATTGTCGCCAGATTGCCGGCGTTACTGAAGATGCTTGAGATAAAAAAACAGAAATCCAGGCCCATTCAGCGCCCCGGTTTCAGGACGCAGAATCCGGCTTTTTTCCCTGGTTCCGGGTACACCTGAACCCAGCCGGCTGGCAACCCTTCCCGGTCCACTTCGCGCTGCCATACCAGCAGGAAATCGACTTCATAACCGCTGACGATCCAGTCGAGGTATTCGCGCGGTAAAGCCAGAACACCAGCTCCGCTTTCCTGTCGCCCGGTCATCTGCAACAGCGCGACGCGTCGTTGCCACTCCAGTAATCCTGCGGCATCCTGGGGTGCATGTTTCCAGGCTGCGAACTCGGCCCTTTCGGCATACCAGTGAAACGTCTGCTGGTGCAGCGGAGTCAGGAACATCGCGTCTGGCGGCGTATTCTGGCGGCACCATTCGCATGCCTGTTGCCAGTTCCGCGTGATCGCCAGTATTCGCGCACCGTCGAATTCGCCTGCGGCAATACCCGCTTCACAGGCCCGGGGAACCCGGTCGCGGATTCGTCCGACTCCTTCCGCCCCACAGGCCAGGACCAACAGGCACACCACCATCCGCGCGACCATTCGATGCCGACGCGAATTCGTATTCCACCAGATGGCCAGTAGCGTTCCGCACTCCAGCGCGATGGCCAGCGGGACAGCGACGTCCTGCAAACGAAACCAGTACAAACGCAACAGCTGCACGGACGGCGACGAAAACGGGCCCGATTCGGCCCCGGCTGAAAGTACCAGCCCTCCAAATCCAGCCACCAGCGCGGTCGCGGTAAATACGCGCAACTGCTCCAGTGGCAGCGCATACGCCTGCATCCTACGCTGTGTGCCTCTGACCCGGTATCGCCTGATCAGGCTCCATAACAGTAGTAACGTGACGAAACTGACCACCCGCGTCGCTGTGAATCCACTCCACAACAGATGATGAGGCAGCCGTAAAAAGACCTGAATTCTGGCCGCCGCATCGATTTCATCCGGCGTTGTCCCGCTGTTCGCGACCAGCATCGGCCAGGCCCCGCCCACAAATCCTGCCGCGACAGAGATCAGCAACAGGAACAGTTTCCCGTTCCCCCGCCGAACCGGACTGTCGCCAAAGAGAAAAGTTTTTACCTGCTCCATCGGGCCAACCGCTCGCTGCAGGTTTTCCCCAGAACTGCTCCGGCCCCAGCTGCCGAAACACATCGCGGCGCGAGTGAGCGCAAACCCGACGATCCCCCACCAACCGACGACCACATGCAGTGCCGCCGCACCGGAGCAGCAAACCCAAACCATTCCCCAGCGCTGACGCAACATCATTCCGGTTGCGGTCAGTACCAGCGGCCATGCCAGGGTCTTTGCCTCGAATCCTCCCACAACCCACTCACCAGCCAAATTGCCCGACCGGTTCAGCTCCAGAAACAACACCAGCATTGCCGCCGGCAACAGGCCGCGAATACCCAGCCCGCGGCAAACAAAAACAAACGAAGCACTGCACATCAGCCACGATATGCTCCGGCCCATCCAGGCCAACGTTTCCAGCGAAACCATCCCGGCAATCCACCCCGTTGCTGCGAAAAAAATCCACTGCGCATCGGCTGATTCCAGAAACAGGTCCCCCGCACACCACTCTGGCTGGAAAAAATGCCTCGAACGGGTCAAATAATGCGACTCGTTGACATCCGGAGCGGCGTTCGCGGCGAAACAGAGACAGACAACCAGGCAACAGGCGACTTCGGCGAACACCTCGGCCACTTTTCGGGGGCCGCGTGCCTCGTCGTGTTTGGCAGATTGACCCATTGCCCCCGGTTCGAATTTGCCCAGTCCGATCATACGCCCTGCGACTCGAAACTTTCCTTTTGTTGTATCCTGAGTGAACAGCATACACCGAACCTTCCGTTACGGAACCCGAACCGCACATGAATCCGAGACTGGCCCGACACACGATTGTTCTTTTGGGCATAGGACACACCAATGCCCACATCGTGCGCCACTGGAAAATGAAACCCGTTGCCGACTGTCAACTCGTTTGCATTTCCAATTTTCCGGTGGCGACCTATTCCGGAATGTTGCCGGGCGTATTGTCCGGGCAATATTCGCGTGATTCGATGCAGATCGATTTGAGGCGTCTGTGCGGATCGGCGGGCGTCCGCCTGGTCACGGGCGACTGGACGGCGCTGGACCGGTCCGAACGGTTGATCCATTTTCGCGAGCGGGCACCGATTGCCTATGACTGGCTGTCGATTGGGATCGGGTCACGGCCGACTTTTTCCGGGGTCGATGTTGCGACGGATGCTTTGTTGGTAGCCATCAAACCGATGCAGACTTTTCTGGACCGTTTGCAGTTCAGTTTGCAGCCGTTGGTCGAATCCGGCCGACAGGAAATCCAGATTGCGATCGTGGGTGGAGGAGTCGGCAGCATTGAGACAGCGCTTTGTCTGGCGGAGCGGCACCGGTTGGCCCGACTGCAGCGCCCTTTGGCGACAACAGACAATCTGGACCAGACCCTCGCAAAAATCGGGCGACTGTCTGTCGTCCTCGTGACTGCGGCCGGGAAAATCGCCGGAGGCATGACCGATTCCGCCCGAAAACGAATTGCAAAAGAACTGGACGAAAAAAAAATCTCCGTGATCACCGGCCAGCGCATTCACAAAGTCGGGCCGGGCACGATCAGCGCCGACGGTCATCCTCCGATCGACGCGGACCTGGTGATATGGGCCACTGGTGCGAAAGGCCTGGACGTTCTGGCCGCAACCGGACTGCCCCTCGATGAACGCGGATTTCTGCTGACCAGGCAGACATTGCAGTCGACCGGGGACGACCGGATTTTCGCCGTAGGCGACAGTGGCACGATGAAAACAGAGCCCACTGAAAAAGCCGGCGTCTTTGCCGTACGGCAGGGCCCCATCCTGTGGGAAAACCTGCAGCGGGCTGTGGCGGGACAAACCCTGACCGAATACGAACCTCAGCGGGACTTTCTGAAACTCCTGAATCTGGGCGATGGACGTGCGATCGGACAATATCGGGGATGGTCGTTCTCCGGTCGCTGGGCATGGTGGATGAAAGACCGGATCGACCGGCGATTCATGGCGATGTATCAGGATTACAGCCGGCCTGACATGCAGCCCCTGCACGCCGACCCGCCTGAAATGCGCTGCGTCGGATGTGGTGGGAAAATTCCGGGCGACCTACTGCACGAGGCCCTCGCTTCGGCCCGGTCGGCGGTTGATCCGAACGTTGTCGAATTCGGTGGCTCTGGGAGCGACGATTCCGCAATCGTCCGGATGCCGGAAAATCGCGTGACGGTATCCACCGATTTTTTTGTATCGCCAGTCGATGATCCCTGGCTGGCCGGTCGAATTGCCGTGAACAATGCCACGAGCGACCTGTATGTCATGGGTGCCCGGCCCGTCGCCACTCTTGCGATGCTGCAGATCCCGCTTGGCCATCCGCGCGGCCAGTTGCGACTGATGCAGGAATTGATGCGGGGCGTTTGCGATGGACTGGCCAGCGACCGGACTTCTTTGGCCGGGGGACATACGATCGAAGGCGACCGGTTGGCACTTGGATTCACTGTGCTGGGCGACCAGGTCGTACCACCGCTTGGCAAGGTCGGCCTGCGTGATGGCGATCTGCTGGTTCTGTCAAAACCACTGGGAACAGGAACCTTGCTGGCGTCGCTGATGCAGAATCTCCTGTCGGGGCGGGACTGCGAGAGTCTGACGGCCCACTTGCTGGTTGGAAATGCTGTCGCCCTGGACCTGGCGACAAACTGCAGAATTTCGGCGATGACGGACGTGACCGGGTTCGGACTGGCGGGGCACCTGTCCGAGATGTTGCGGCCAGCAGGGTTGTCCGCCACGATTGAACGCCGCGCGGTGCCCCTGCTGAGCGGATTCGATGAACTCACTCGCAACGGAGTGACCAGTACGATGGTGCCGGGCAACCAGGCGTTCTCCGTTCGCGTGCAGGATGCGCGGGGTCAACCGGCCGACGCTGTTTTGACGAACGCCCTTTTTGACCCACAAACCTGCGGAGGGATTCTGCTGGGATGCGACGAAGCGGATTCCGGGCCCGTCCTCGAACTTCTGCAGCGATCCGGTCACTCCGCCGCAGCGATTATCGGACGCGTAAATGCTGTAGCGGGGGAGAGTTGTATCACGCTCCGCTGAGGCACCCTGGGGTGCGGGAAAAATTCTGGATTGCCGGCCGGTCAGGCTGGATCGGTGGCTCTGGCTTTTCGTTCGGCTTCGGCTTTCCGTTCGGCTTCCGCTTTAAGCCGCGCAATCCGCTGTTTCAGAATGCCCAGTTCCTCCTCCTTTTCGATCAGGTCGTTTTCCAGTCGTGAAATGAGTGCGTCCTTGTCGCGCCAAATCAGCTTTTCAATGACGTCCAGTGCGATCAGGGCCCGCCACGTTCGCAACATCAGGCCCCGCATTCTGAACACCCGTGCCGAACGGGAAACCTGGTTGACGCGAATCAGCCGGGCCAGTCTTGCACCCCGCAGAAACATCACCAGCGGCAGCAGAATCACAACGACATCGATCCAGTTGCGACAGACATAACGGACTTTTTTCTGCGTCACGGAAATCATCAGAAGAAACTCGATCACAAACGCCATCCAGATCACGCCCGAAATCGTGTCCAGCGCGAGTTTCCAGTTGGGATGGACCTCCAGAGCCGACGACCACCAGTGTTCGATGATGACCAGCGGCAACACCAGCAGTGCCAGGACAATCAGCGGAAAACTGAAAAACCGCACCAGTCTTTTTTCCAGTACGGCGTCGGCGCGTTGCCAGTGCCACCCCGGCAACCAAATCCATTTCCCCGACTCGTGATCGTGCGCAGCCAGCCGCAGCGGAGGAAAAATCGCGCTCCACCAGTGCCAGCGACCGACGCGATGCCCCGCCATCAGCTGAAAAACAAGCTCGGCCCAGAAAGTCAGGTAGAGAATCGCGCCGGTCCGCAAACAGATCTGGGCCGTGCGGCAAGTCAGGTCGCCTTCGGTCATGTGCAGCAGCACTGCCACAATGGCAAGGAACAGGACCGAGGTGAGAAACATCACCGGAGCAATCTGACGGTCCAGCAGGCTGATCGCGGTGGGGTCATGGGCAGCATCCAGGCCACTGTTTTCGCGCGCAACGACAACCGGCTCCACACGCCCGGCGGCTTCTCCGGATCCGGTGTCCCGACTGGCATGTTTCTGGTTGCCTGACAAGTTCATCAATTCAGGGTTCCGACAAAAACAGAATGATTTTTGCAAGTACTCCGGGCCAACTACTGCCGCACCGGGTCCCCGGAAAGGTCGTCGCGTTTGATGGTTTGAAAGACGGTGGTAACCGGTTCCTGCCCCGTCGCTTCCTTCCTGGTCGCCATGTGCGGCTGGCCGGGCTTCTGACGAAAAATATTGATCTCGCCAAGGTACTTCGCGCGAACTTCCGGATGTTTCACGATTTCGTCCGATGTCCCACTGCACAAGATGCGGCCTTCGCTGACCACATAAGTCCGGTCGGCCAGCTGCAGGATCTCTACAGCAGCATGGTCGGTAATCAACACCGCGATTCCCTGACGGGCGAGGTCGCGAATAATTTGCTGGATGTTCTGAACGGTCACCGGATCGATCCCTGCAAAAGGTTCATCCAGCATTATGATTCGCGGTTCCGAAATCAGGCAACGGGCGATTTCCAGACGCCTGCGTTCTCCTCCCGACAACCTTCCGGCAGCGGTCTTCCGCACATGCGTGATCTGGAACTGCTCCAGCAACTGTTGGCACCGTTCCCGCTGGGCCTTCCACGAAAATCCCAGCAACTGCATGACACCCAGCAAATTGTCCTGGGCCGAAAGTTTTGCGAAGACACTGGACTGCTGTGGCAGGTACCCCATACCGCCGGTTCTGGCCCGCTGATACATCGGCCATTGCGTCACGTCTGAACCCTGCAGAATAACCGTACCGCTGTCGGGTTTGGCCAGTCCGCAGATCATCCGGAAAGTCGTCGTCTTGCCCGCACCGTTTGGCCCCAGTAATCCGACCATTTCGCCGCGATTGACGTACAGCGACACGCCATCGACAACGCGGCGGGGGCGATAGGTTTTGACCAGCAAATCGGCCTGCAGGATTTTCATGTTTGTCTTCCCTGTTCCCAGTGGGCTGAATCCCTGTTCGCTGCAACAGCCCAAAAATTGTGACGCGTCGACCAGATCGCCCTGACGCATCGCGAAAAAACTGTCGCGTTACACTTCTGTGGCCGAATTTCCCTTCCCGCAACCGCTATTTGATCGATCGCATCTGGTTGAAATTGGGGGTGAACGGGACTGGCCGGTTCAGTGAGTGAGGCCAGTAAACCAGCATGGCCCGTCCAATCAGCAACTCGCGCCGGAAATAGTTGGGGCCCTCCCAGATTCTGGCGTCCTTGCTCTCCGGACTGTTGTCTCCCATGGGGAAATAACACCCTTCGGGAATAATAAACATCGGACGACCGGAACGAAGCGACGCGTCGAACAGCGCTTTTCCGTCCGTTGAATTCCACATTTTGGGCGATCCATGAATTGAATTGATGATATAGTCGGGAACGCCGGTTTCATTCTGGATATTCTGGTTTTCGCCGCGCTGGGCCACATAATAGACATCGCGCAGGACTTTCAGGCGCGACAATTCGACGGCACCACCCACGATCCCCACGCCGCACGGCATCGCGTCTCCCGGGTCGTCGGCGGAACTGGATGGGTAAAACACTTCCGGACGGTTGAAAAAGCTGCCGGGCGTTTCCACGAGGCGTCCATTCACCCACAACAGCAACCGGTTGTCCGCATTGCAAAACAGCAGCGTTGCCGCACTGCCCAGCGGAACAAAAAACCCGGATGGCGGTTCGCCACTTACTCCCGCCGCGTCGCAAAATTGCACTTCCGGGTCGTCGCACTCAAACTGGCCAGTCCCGGCTGCAAGGTCAATCGTACAACTGAAATGGGCCCCGCCCTCAACCAGGTCCAGAAGCAGGGAACCCGTCTTCGAACCCGTTTGCAACGTTGCCTCAATGGCCAGATCGCCGACCCAGTGGTTGCCGGGACTGGGATGGAACGCTTTTTGTGCGCGGCCGACCTGCAACTCCAGCTGGTTGTATCCGTAATAGTCCGAAATCAGCCGTCCTTCGAAATCCCGGATGCGCGGCGGCAGTTTCAACGATGTCACATACTCTTCCCACTCCACCGTGCCTTCACTGTAATGTTGGCGTCCAGAGGTGTCGGTGTAAGTGGGGCCGACTTCGGTGTGAGGGCGCATGTTCCGGAATCGCAACCAGGCAGGAGCCGTCGCCTCACGGGCGTCCGCCGAGAAAACCGTTTTGCTTTCCTGTTCGACAATTTTCCATGACGAATTCTGCCCTCCCGTCCAGTATTCCGGCCACCCTGCATCGCGCATTTCTTTGGCGCGGAAATTCGTGTCATCGACCAACTGCAACATCGCGAGCTGTTTTTCGGGGGGCTTGCGAACGATTTGCCGGTTGTCGCCGTCAATGTCACTGGTATACAGATCGCCGCGCGAGATTGTGATGTTTTCGCCGGGCAATCCGCACAACCGCTTGATCAGATTCTGTTTGCCGTTATTCGGATTTTTGAAGACGATCACATCGAAACGTCTGGGTTCCTGAAAATCGTAAATGTATTTGTTCACCAGAATCCGGTCGCCCTGGTTGGCCCGGTGGTCAGGTTGGTCATCGCGGTCGAGCGTCGTACGGTAACCACAAACCGGACAGTAGGTTTTTGTCGTTGGCTGGCGACTGTTGACCGGCGTCAGGTTGTTTTCACTGCTCGCTCCAGTCTGGTACAGCAAACCGCACTTCTCGCAAGTCAGGTCGACGTGGTGCCCACGCAAACCCGGTGCCATCGATCCGGTCGGAATCTGGAACGCCTCGCCGATAAATCCGCGAAACAACAGCGCCAGCAACACGGCCACCACCACCGACTCAATCGTTTCGCGGACGCCCCGGTCGGCAAAAAAACCGTACAGCGCGCCTCCCCCCCCAATCGTTTCCGGGATCATGGGCAGGTATTTGGCTTTACGCGCTACCGGATCAGAACTCACAATGGGAAACCTGAATAAAATGGCCTGGTCGTTCAATTCTCGATTCTTCCGCTCACCGCCGATTATAAAGAGACGGTAGCGAAATTCCTACGCGGATTGAACAGCGACCCCGCGATGCTGGCGACCTGCCCAATCGCTCATTTTTCCCTGAAAACCTGTCCCAGGACGTGATCCGCCGGAACCGGTCCGGGATTCCAGTGCCGACTGTCCCGGGAAACCGGCAGATTGTCGCCCAGCAAAAAATAACAGCCTGCGGGAATGGACACCTTTCGGTCCGCCTCGGCCGGCGCGTCGAAATCATGGTCCCACGCCAGGTACGCATCCCGCCAGATGCGGAAATCCGCGATTTTCATGCCGCCGCCACGAGCCCGCAACAGCAATTGCCTCTGCGGCAATTCGCCGACTTCCAAATCCGGCTGAAAGGGATCACAGGGCATGGAAAATACTACCGTTCCATTCACCGCCACACAGACCTGGGCGTCGATGACCGAAACCGTCAACCCGACCCAGTCGCCATCCCACGCAACCGGCCGCTCCACCAGAACAAGCTCGTTTTCACGCACAACGACCGAACGGCCGGTTTCGCCCACCAGAAAATCGGCCGAAATTATTCGACTTCCCGGAAACAAAAAGCGAAAACCAAATTCCGCATCGGGATCAGCCGCCACGGTCATCTCAATCGCCAAATCAAAAACCGGATGCATGGCCGACGAAATCCCCTGGTTGTAGCTGTACTCGTCCAGCACCAGGTTCGGCAGCTCGAAACGAGGAGCACGGGGAAAACCAGGTTCGTGCCGGTATTCGACCGTACTCCACCCAGCTGCATCTGGCTTCACTCCGGGCGAAAAGCGGATCAGACTCTCCGAAAAATCCCAGCCCTCAACGCGGCCAGCCTCTTCCACCACAGCCAGCCGGCCTCGCAGTTTTTCCGGCCCACCGACAAATCGCATGTCAAACACTGGCAGCCAGACTTTTTGCTGGTCATACAGACTTTTCCGACAAATCCTGTCGTCCACATACAAATCGCCATCGCGAAAACTGACCTGCTCACCCGGCAATCCCGCAACCCGCTTGACCAGCAGTTTCTGCTGATTCGAATTTCCCTCCCGCGCTCGATCCGACGTTCCGCTCCCTCCCGGTGTTCCCTCGGGCGCCACACATCCAATCACGTCCCAGCGCGCCGGAGCACGACGTTCCGTGTCCATCCAGCAACGGGTTCCTCCCGAGGGTTCCGTCTGACTCCACGCGATGGAATCGTCCCCGCACATGGGGCAGATCACCATCCCACTGCCAGGGCGTTGCGCGGCATCGAACACCAGGTGATAGCGGCAACGCGGACAGTCGGCCTGGCGGTGTTCACCTGCCAAGGCAGCCCCCATCGAATTTCCGGAAATCACGGCCGGTTGCATTTCGACCGTTTTGCGACCGCAACCGGCCATCAGCACGATTGTCACCGCTATCCACAACGGCGCGAAAGCCCTCGATCCTGAACATCTGCTCAGCGGTTTTTCCCAACTCAGGTCTTTTTTCCCCATGCTCGTTATTTTATCCACCGTTTTGCCGGACAGCCACAATTCCCGCCGACTGCGGCCAGAATATTCTTCTTCATTTCACAAGTTCTACTGCAAATCACCCGCTCCCCGATCTGCCCGCTCCGTCGTATCATTTAGACTGCCCCATGAATGTTTGAGACCCCGGACAAAATCTTCCATGAATGCACCTTTCGTGCTGGAACACCCGCTGGTCGCGCATCACTTGACGGTGTTGCGCGACAAGGCCACCGGATGCAGCCTGTTTCGCAGCACCGTTGACCGTTTGAGTGCGCTGTTGGCCTACGAAGCGACCAAGGACCTCATTTTGACCGATCACCCGATCGAAACACCGATTCAGAAAATGATCGGACAGACTTTGCTGAACCGGATTGGCATGGTGCCGATATTGCGGGCCGGCATTGGCATGGTCGACGCGATGCTGCGGATGATTCCCACAGCTGAAGTCTGGCATCTGGGGTTGTATCGCGACGAAAAAACGGCCCAGCCGGTGCGTTACTATGACAAATTGCCCCCAGGCGAACCGGTCGAAATCGCCTTTGTTCTCGACCCGATGCTGGCCACCGGAGGATCGGCGATGGCGGCCTGTGAGACTTTGCGGGACTGGGGAGTAAAATCGATTCGCATGTTGTCAATTATTTCTGCGCCGGAGGGAATCGAGAGACTTTCCGCTGCGTTTCCCGACGTGCAAATCCTGACCTGTTCGATCGACCGCTGCCTGAACGAAAAAAATTACATCGTGCCTGGCCTGGGCGATGCAGGCGACCGGTATTTCAATACAACAGGTTGATCGTTGCGGGTTGGGGTGGAACCGGTTCGCCGCCATGGCGTACAGTGTTTACGACGCGGCGAAACGATCATTTGGGCGAGATCATTTTTTACCGAACGACAGGACCGCAGCAGTTGAGCTCCTCGGTTTGCAGTCAATGCGGACAGCCACTGACCGACATCGAAGGCGACTTGCCGGGTGATGCCTTGGCGCTCTGCGCGATCTGTCGCGAGATCGGGGGACCGGATGGAGTCGAACATCCATCCACCGGGCGGACCACCGCCTCCGACGACCCGCTGCTGCCTGGCAAGAAAACCCGCGGCAAGGATGAACCCAAGAGCGGGCTGTTGCCACCCCGCAAAACCGCGTCGGAAGCAACCGGTTCGCCGCTCCCTGCCACTGCCAGTTCCACCGCCTCTCCGGGTGAGGCATCGGGATTGCTGCCGCCCCGCAAGACCAGAATCGATGAATCCTTTCACCGCAACCGGGATGTTGGCCCCGATCGGGCATGGGTTCTGTTGCCTGACGGCAAGGGCGGGTTTGTCCGGGTCAACAACAGCGTGGTGCGCGTGAATGATTGCGGGGAACAGGTGGTGCTGAAGTCGCGCACCCGCAGTGCGGCGCTGCGGCACAGGATTCTGGTGAATCTGCTGGCGATTCTGGTTGGATTGCTGGTGTTGTTCCTTGTATTCTGGATGGGAATTCACGGCTACATTTGAGCGACAGGTCTGCGGGATTCCTCCAGTTCGCCCGTCTTCGCGCGATTTGCTGGCGAACATCATGCCAGCATAAAAAATTCTGAAAATCTCTCTTGACGAACTCCGGATTGGGCTTGCGGCGTGGAAATCCGCCCGCTAATTACTCCTCGCCGAAATGCATGCCGTGCGTTTTGGAAGAACGTTGGTCCGCTGCTGCGCCCCTGCTTCGGGTTGCTGGTGACTGATCAGCGCGGGAATTCCCCGACCATTCGTGGCTGAAACGGTTGCAGCAGATTCTGAAAATGAATTTCTGTCGCCGGTGGGTTCAACCAAACTCGCTTTTACTTTGAAGAATTGTCAGGCGTCACACAGCAAGGAGAATTGCGTGAGAATCTCCGAATTATTCCGAATCAGTCGATGGTCTGCAGGAGTGGTCAGCGTGATCATTTCCGGACATCTGGTATCGGGAATTCAGGCTCAGTCTGTTGCACCAGCCCCTGCGGCCGGACAACAGCAGCCGGGACGTTTGTCCCAGGCTGATTCATTTATCAGGGACGCCCAGACCGCGCTTCAGGCCGGCAACCGGGAACGTGCGGAGCAGTATCTGCAAGCCGCCGAAGCGCTGGCCGCCCAGGCCGGAGCTGCGTCACCCGAAACAGAACAAAAAATCGCCCAGCTGAGAAACTCTCTCGGCGGCAATCCGTCCAGCGTCAATACCACGACACTGCTCCAGGCCCGACAGGCTGTTGCACGCGGTGACGCCGAAACGGCGGCAACACTGGTTGCAAAAGCCAAACAGTCCGGCGTCAATTTTTCCGGTGCTCCGGACTCGCCCGCCGCAGTCGAATCGCTGATCGCAAAACATCGCGACCTGGTCAAACTGCACGACCAGGGCGACCCGGCTGCTTTCAACAACCAGGCAGCCCGGTTCCTGATGGACCAGGCCAGCGACATGCTGGCCCGCGGTGATCATCAGACGACGATCATGCTGGTCGAGCAGGCCCGCATGTTTCAGCAGGTGGACTTTTCCAGCCTCGGGCTGGACCCGAACACTCTCCTCGCATCGGCCCAGGCCGCGGCGAACAAGCCGGCTGTGACTGACACCGAATCGCCAGCAGCCGTTGCCCGCCGCCTGACCTCGATGGCCATGCTGTCGATCGATCGCAAACAGTGGCAGCAGGCTCGTCAACTGGTCGACCAGGCGATGGCCCTGGACGTTCCGGACAGCGAGTTCGCCGCGGACGAAACGCGTCCCTGGCAACTGGATCTGGTGATCCGCAAGGAACTGGCCAAATCCGCGCCTAAAACCGACTCCAACGTCCATGCCGCATCGGCACAAATGGCACCCGGTGGTGCTGAAGTTCGCCAGGCTGGATACGATCCCGCCCGCGACACAACACGCAACGTTCCTGTCGGGTTGACCGCATCGGTCGGCAACGAACAGGACCCCGAGGTTGTGCCGCTGGACCAGAAAATGGACGCCCAGCAAATGCTCTTCCGCGAAATGCAGCGGACGCTGTTCAAGGAACGGGCAGTCGCCGAACGCATGATGCAGTCCGAACCGCGGGCCGCGCTCGACAAAATGGTGGCCCTCCGCGGACAGATCGCCGCCAGCGAACTGACAGCGGAAAATCGCAATCCGCTGCTGACCATCATCGATCGCGACATTCGCGAAGCCCAGCGGTTTATCGAAGGCAATCTGCCCGACATCATGACGATCGAAACCAACAACGAGCGCGAAAACGCCGTCATGCTGGCTCGCGAACGTACTTACGAAGTCGAACAGCAGATTCAGCAGCTGATTGACCAGATGAACCAGTTGTTCGAC
>JBGSVU010000429.1:0-5025 GCA_041752775.1 Pirellulaceae bacterium
CAACCTGGCGGCAACCATGGCGTTCGCTTCCCTGCAAAACCAGACTCAAATCTTCGCATCCTCGCGAAAATCACTCTTGATGCCGCTAAATACCATAAACTAAAACACCTTGAAAGCCCTGGACGAGGACGTCCATCGTACGTTCACCACAACACCAGGATTTAATCTGGACAAAACACAAGCCTACGGTTTCTGTCCTTCGCCCAACAAAAAACGGGATTCAGAGTATGTTGGAGGACTAAAAGTGGCGCTGTACAGTTTGAGAGGCCGTTTTCGGCCAATTTGTACTCAGAGAATACGCGATCGGTTTTGTGGATCGGGCGGATCATGATTCGGCCGGCTAAGCCGGTCCAGATCGACGACTGCCTGGTCGGCCAGCGCTTCCAGGTGCTCAATTTGAGAAGTTCGATTCACACGTTCCCGCAGTCGTCGCTGCAGCAGGATCTGCACCTTTCTGATCGACTGGAACTCGACCGAGGAATTGACGGGAGTGTTTCGCAGTTCCTGTTCCCATTCATCGCTGCCAGGAAGAAACTCGCCAGCCAATGTTTTCAAAACCAGATTCGCCAGAGCTTCGATCGTGTCAAACCCAACCGTATCGTAGTAATGATCGTCGCCTGAACTGGAAGGTTTTGGTTTCATGGGTGGCAGAGTCGGAGAATTTCGGTTGCCGGGAAAGTTCAATGGGTCGCCGATTCGTGTGCAGGCTGACAATGCCGCTGACCTGCGTCTGCGGGAATCCTCGACAAACCGGATTACAGCGGCTGATTACAGCGGCTGATTGTGTCTGTCGGGATTGCCAACCGGTTCGTCGTCAGGTAGGTTGCCGGGCCGCTCAGGGTCGGTAGATGGGCCGGTCTCACCTGCACCACCGCTGCGTTGGGCTGGCCGCTCGCGATTCGGGGGCTTGCGCTCAGGCCGCTCGCTGTTAACTCCCTTGCGGGGAGGCGTTTCGCTATTGTCATCGACCACGGTTCCATTGGGACCAAGTCTGGATTTTTCAAGCGACATGAACAGACTTCCTGGAGGAAATGGCAGCCGCGGCCTTGTGACTCGCGGCTGCTGGGAGTTGTCGAAAAGAGTTAACCCTTTCGTTTACCACATCTTCAGTTTCCATCCGAGCACAAAGCCGATGCCGAATGTCCACATGGCAACGACCTCGGGCCGCTCGTGGGCGTATTCCTGCATGCATTGCCAGGCGGCTTCGCTGCCGGACAGATTCCGGTCGGCCATGATGTCGCGCAGGCTGCGGCGATCATCCTGGTTTCCACTTCGTTGATTTTCTCGCTGACCTTCCCGGGGACTTGCCCCCGCGGACTGAGAGGAAGGGGTTGTTCGTGAGGTTGCCATTGTTCGTCTCCATAAAAAAAAGTTTCGATTCCAGATCTGTATTCGGTATCCTCTATAGTCAGTTTCCGGAAAACTGGTCTTTCAGCCACGTCAGGTTGCTGGCCAGTTCCTCGCGGGAACGCTGAAAAGAGTTGAATGACTGTTTCATTTTCGAAAGGGCTATATACAGCATGACCGCACCGGCAACAGCCGCTGTTCCACCTGCGATCAACATCGACCACCCGAGATGAAGACCTGCGCTGTTCATCCCGATTGCGGCAGCCACCAGCAAAACCGGCATTGCGGAAACTGCCAGCAAGCCGCCCACGATTGCCGCGACAACCGCCATCCGGGTTCGGTTCACCCACGCCGCAGAGTCCAGCTGAAAAAGCCGGGACTGCAATCCGGCCAGTGACCACGTGTCACTTGCCAGTCGTTTCCAGTTGCGAAAATATCCCTTTTTCCCTGCTGTTCTGTTCACGGCCGGGCGGTCCGAACCTGAAGTTGAGGATTCTGCACCCGTTTCTGGTGCGGGGAGTGGAACGGCAGGACCTTCGGCCCGGCGTCTGGATGGATCGGTGTGCGATGTATCTCTGATCATTTTCGTTTCAACCAGATTCCTGCCATGATCCCTACCAGTAATCCGCCAACGGCGACCGGCAAGGACCACTTTTTTCTCATGGGAAATGCGTTCGACTGATTTGTCCGGTTCGTACTGCGTGAAACTGCAGAGGGCTCGTCCTCCGGGTTTCCGGACAAGTCGGATTGAGTCACGGAATCCCCCTGCACATGACTCTGAAGGGTCAACTCCCGCCGGCCATTTCGACCGCCAATATCCAGTCCCGGTCCCTTCGGCCTGTTGCCACCGGGACCCGGTCCAGTATTCGGCTTGAACGATTCATCATTCATGGCCTTCTCCTCTTTCCTCAGGCGCGTATTGATGCGATCTGTAATCGTCCAGTTCGCCATGAATGCTTCCAGCCTGGTTCTGGCGTTGATCACTTGACCGCGGGTCGGCACTGAAGATTCTTGAACCGAGACTTTGCATGGCCGAACCAGCCACCCGGCGCAACAGAACGGTTCCGGCAGCCATCGCCAGCGTCCGCACGATGCTGGTCGATGGTGCCGAACCATGGCTTCCGTTTTTGTCCAGAAGCTGATGAATCTCATGCAGCTGGTTGTGTACCGACTGATTGTGTACCGACCGGTTTTTTCGCCGTGGAACGATCCAGTATCCGATCAAAACCGCAACGGAGGCTGCTGCGACCGGATGCAGGGCGATTTGGCGTTTCCAGTCCAGCGCCTGTCGGGTCTGTGTGGCGATCGTATCCGACTCTTCCGAAATCCGGTTTCGCAGGCGGGCCATTTCGTCGCGAATGGCACGGGCGCTGGCCTCGGGCGATTCCCTGAATCCGGAAGGCATCGAATTGTCGCTGTGATCGCTCATTAATACCAGACTTTTGTTTCCACCCTGTCCCGTCGCCCGATGCCGGACCTTCTGTTGCCCGTTCCGGATCCGGCCGTCACTTTCGTTACCAGCCGGGCGTTACCAGCCGGGGCTGATTCATGAAATTGTTGCTCATGGAAGACGACCCGCTGTCACCTGCCGTCTGCGCTCGCGAACGACACAACGCGCTGGACCACGTTTAACCGGTCCAGGATGAGGGCGCCATACTTGCCAGCCGCTCTTTCAACTGACGCCCCAGTTGAGCGGCGCTCCAGTCATTGTCCATCCAGCTGCGGCGGCGGGAATCATCACCTGAGAACAGATTGACTGCGACCAGCCCGAGTGCGAGTCCGATGCCGAAAGCTACGGCGACGGAAGCCAGCGGCTGGGATTCGACCAGATCCGAAGCCTGTTCCATCGACGCGTCATAGTATTCCTGAATGCGGTTTTCCATTTCATTCAACTCCTGTAAACCATTCTCTGTATTTCCAAGCTGACCTGCTTTTGAGTGCCCCCGCTTCAGAGTCACCTAGCGGGAACGCATGGTCAGGGCGACGATGACACCGGAGATCAGTCCGATGCCAAAGCAGACTGCCAGCGACTCAACCGGACGCTGTTTGACCAGACGTGTCGTTTGCCTGTATCCCTGCCGGGCCATGTCCATGGCCTGATCGGCGTATTCCTGCGAGGTCTCGGCTGCCGACGAAGCATATTCCTGGGCTGTGTTTTTGACTCGTTCGACCATCCCGGAGGCTTCCCGGCCGGCGTTCTGCAAAAACGACTCGATCTTGTCCTTCGACTCACCCGTTTTTCGCTGGATCAGTCCCATGATCTGTTCCAGATTTCCGTTGGTCTTGCTGACTTCGTCGTCGGTTAGCTGGCCCCACTTTTCGCGGATTTTGCCTTTGACTTCGTCCCAATGTCCTTTGAGTGTTTGCTCGTTCATCCCGAATTCCTTTGTCCTGATTCTTGTGTGTTGGAGTGATGATCCGGGAGAACTGTATGGCAAAACCCGTGCCAATTCGGCGGAACACACGTGGAATCGACTTTTGAACGAAGATGGTCCGGGAACGTTGTTCCACCGGAAGACAGCAGGTTAGAGTGGTGGTCGCTGGCAGTTCGTCGTGGATTGAGTTTGATCAGGCCGGCAAAAACCAAACCGTGCTTTTGTCATGGATGGGCCAGATGCGCGAACTGCGGGCCCGGAAAAAGAGAAATGTCGCCGCCAAACGATTCCGGTTCCTAAACGCGATCGTTCAGGCCCTTGACCCCGGCTTTACGCGCGCAATTTTCACAACAGAAAAACTGTCCGTCGCATTCCATTCCATGCCCGATAATTCGGCAAGTGCAGGATTCACAGACGGGAGCGAGCGCCTGGATTGCGCATTCGAAGGAATCAAAAGTCTGGGTCCGTCCGTCTTTGGTGATATCAAAACTTTTGTCATACTCATTGCCGCAGGTTGCACATTTGCCCATCGCTGTTACTCGCTTTCAAAAACCTGGTGAATACCGTCCGGCATCTTTTCCGGCCAACTGGATTACTGAATCTTGGGAATTGCTGGTGAACCTGTGGGACGACGATCTTTTTTTCGCTGGTCTTTTTTTCGCTGCGGCAACCATCCCTGGGCCCGATACCACTGAACGGTTTGGCGCATCCGCTCTGACAGCGGAATTGCCGGCGACCAGCCCAGCCGGGAACGAATCTTCTGGCTGGAGCAAGTCCACTCGCCCGCTGTTGCCTCACGGGTCTTGTCCCAATTCAGAAACAGTGGCCTGCGCAGGATCTGTCCCACAGCGGTGTTGAAACCCGCTGCGGCCCAGATCAGAGCCGACGGAACGTGCAGGATGCGCACCCCGTTACGTCCCAAAGCCGCCGCGGCCAATTCACCAAGTCCGGCCCAGGAATGGGTTTCGTCGGCGGCCGCAAACCAGATTCCTTTCCCCGTCTTCCCCCCGTCGACCCGTTCCGTGTTGTCGGCCACCAGCATCATTGCGTTTACCAGATCGTCCACATGAATGACGCTGAACAGATGATCATGGACTCCTGCAACAACATGGACTCCATGCCTGTTGATTGTTTTGAACAAACCCAAACCGCAATGATCCCCCGGACCGAGTACGACCGGTGGGCGAACAATTGACAGCGGCACACGGTCGGCATAGCGGGCCGCCAGCGATTCAGCGGCGGCCTTGCTGCGCCCGTAGTTGGAAACGGGCATGCAGGGGTCACATTCGTCGTGCATCCCGGC
>JBGSVU010000430.1:0-4542 GCA_041752775.1 Pirellulaceae bacterium
GTGATCGTGGCACTGGCAACAGTTGGTGGTCAGCCCCAGGTAGACCCAGCCAAATGTCTGCACCCGGTCGGCGGCGTAAAGCGCGAGGTTTTCTTCTTCGATCGTCCCACCTTCGTTGGTCGTGATGTTGCACCGCTGAAAACCGGTGGCGACCAGCTGGTCTTCGGTCGGATCGGCCAACAGGTCGCCAGCCAGTTGTTCGGTGGTGAACTGGTCGTACGGCTGGTTGGCGTTGAAGGCCCGGATGACCCAGTCGCGATAGAGCCACATTTCGCGATAGTTGTCAAAATGCATGCCGTGGGTATCGGCGTAACGGGCAGCGTCCAGCCAGTAACGGGCGCGGTGTTCGCCCCATGCCGGCCGGTCCATCAAGCGGTCGATCCAATGCGAAAGGGCTTCGTCGCCGCCCGCCTGATAATCGGCGACAAAGGCCTCGAGTTCGGCGGGAGCGGGCGGCAAACCTGTGATGTCGAGGTGCATGCGGCGAAAGAGCCCTCGCGGATCCGTCTCGACAGCAGGCGACAGCCCACTGGATTCGAGCCGCGCCAGGACAAAATGGTCGATTTCATTTTTCGGCCAGTCACGGTTCTGCACTGGGGGCAAACCGGTTTTTTGCGGAACGATAAACGACCAGTGAGGCTGGTATTCCGCTCCGCCTTCGATCCAGCTGCGGAGTTTGTCACGGTCGGCCGGTGAAAGCGTTTTTTTGGTTTCGACGGGCGGCATAATCAGATCGGGATCGTCGCTGAAAATCCGCGCCAGCAATTCGCTCTGGTCCGGATCGTCCGGATCGATCGCCCCCATTTCCATGGCCGCATCCCGCTGGTCGAGTCGCAGGTCGGCCTGGCGGGCCGCGCTGTCGGGGCCGTGGCAGGCGAAACAATACTCCGCGAGGATCGGGCGAATGTCCCGGTTGTAACTGGGCGGCCCGTTATCGCTGAGGGATGATTCCGTTTCGTTCGGGGCCTCCTGAAACAAGACCGGCGACAACGCCATGCCGGTCCCAGGCAACCACCCCGAAAGTCCGAATAAGATCAAAAAGAGGATTCGCGTGGTCATGTTTACCCGCAAGTTTTTGCTGGTTCTGGCTTCCAAAGTTCGTTCGATCCATGATAGTCGGGTTCCTGGTCTGAATGTTTATGGATGAAAACGCCCCGTTGTTACTGAATACATCCAGAATTTGACGAATCGTCCGGTTCTGTACCAAAAAAGCGAATCGATTCCGGCAGCAGCTCCCGGCAAATCACGGCACCCGCTACCGACACGACCCCAACAGGAACCAAACGAAACTGGCGTCAGGCGACAAAGCATAACGGGTTCTGATTTGCCCCTAACCGCTGACCACCCGCCTCAAACCGGTCCCGGTCCAGTCCGGGCTGTGCCAGAGTTTTGGGGACCAAACAAGGGGGAATCACGCCAGGGCCAATGGAAAGCCGATCGCCGACGCCGGAATCGGCGGTGCCGACAAGACTTCCCGGAGCACCCAGATCGCCCCGACGGGCGGCATTTCACCCGGTTTTTCGAGTGTAGCCTTGACAAAATGCCCGGATTTCACCATATTTCGCGGTTCGCATTTTCGGGCAACTTACAGATTTCGAGCGACGAAGATTCTCAGATGAAAATTCACAAGGGTGATACCGTAAAAGTCATGCAGGGCAAGGATGCGGGCGTGGTTGGCAAAGTCATTGCCGTCCATCACGATTCGGGCAAAGTGACCGTCGAAGGCGTCAACCGCGTCTACAAACATGTGCGCCCCAGCCAGAAGAATCCCCAGGGCGGACGCCTGCAGAAGGAAACGCCGATACAGGCAGCCAACCTGATGGTGATGTGCCCCAAAACGAATCAGCCCTCGCGGGTTGGATTCCGCTTCCTGCCGGACGGCTCCAAAGAACGTTTCGCCAAAAAGAGCGGCGCATCGCTCGGATCCGTCGCCCCGGCAAAAGAACGCTACGCAAAAAAATAGTCGAGCGACAAAACATTCGCCAGGTGAATGGTCCCGAACAGAATCAGAAAAGCGTGCCTGAGAGGCACGCTTTTTTTGCGCCAGGCAGAGTTCTCAGTCAGAGGCCCATTCTCACGAATCCCTTCCTGCCACGAATGTGACCCTGTGCACCAGCGTCGTCAGGTGCACTGCCGAAATAACCCGGCCGCTTCTGGTATTTCAGCCGATTCGATGTTACCACCTGCGAACGTGGGTTCAGTTACCTGCTGGCCTGGAACCGGTCAGAAGCTGACCGGAAACTGCAAAAAGGACCTGGTTTTCACCCGGCTTCAGGTTATGAGGCTATCTTCGGTCGATGCTCTGGTCGGTGCTGGCCGCCGGCTGTGTCGGGCTGGCTGATGCCGAACGGTCTTCGAGCGACTGCAGCCGGTCCAGCTGAATCCGCTCCCAGTCCCGGGGTGTGTCCGGACGAATGAAGACGCCGAAAAAGTCCTTCAACCCGGTCAACTGGTCATTCACTCTCCGGTTGGAGAACACGAAGTGATGACTCACGGGTTTTTCGGCAGCGTCGTAGTCACGGGCATAGATGTGAATCGAGCTGGGCAGAAAATCGTCGCCTGAGATCACGATATCGACATGGTGGTAGTTGACGGCGTCGTCGCGGCGTTTCGGCCAGGCTTCGATCCAGTATTCGTTCGACACACCTGGCGGAGTCGTGATCTGCATCCAGAAGCGGTCCTGCATGTCGGCCCGTTTGGCGCCAAAAAGAAATGGCAGCGGACTCTGCGCCAGGGCCTTTCCCCGCATCTCCGCAGGAATGGTGACTTCGTAGAGTTTTTTGTTGTTGAAATCGTATTCGTAGATCGCTTTGCCGTCGCACGTCCACCGTTCGCTGGCTTCGAGGCTGGTGTTTTGAACGTAGTTCGCTTCCTTGCCAGCCTCGTCTTTGGTTCCGGCAAAATCCCAGATATCGACCGACCGGCTGTCAGCCTGGTCCGGTTCGCCATACTGGATTTTACCGCGTGCAATCTTGAAGGCCGCCAGTCGGTTGTCGTTGGGATCGCGCCAGTTGCAGTACGTCGGATCGTAATCCCAGCGCTGGTAGTCGCAGGTCAGGCGTTTGATTTGGGCACTGGTTTTTTCCCAGTGGTCGAGCAACTGGCCGAGGTACTGTTCATGTTCCGGTGTCATCCGTTTCAGGAACTCCGGCGCCACGGGCTCGCGCAACAGCATGTGTTCGTATTGCCCGACGCCAGCCTGAGTCGTCGGAAACGCCTCACCCTGGGCGGGCAGTTGCTGAGTTTCCCCGCCAGATGCGGGTTGAAGCTGGGCCAAACCGGTGGCGGAAGCTGAACTAAGGCAGACAGACAACGCCACCCATCCAACACAGAATCGTCGAGTCATTGGTTCCGTCCCTGAAACACAAGTGATGCGGGAAGGCCAGCTACAGGGTTCTCCAGAATTCCGCTGGCCGAAGGGCGGCAGTGTAACACCTGCCAACAGCAGCGGCCTAGTGCATTTTTTCCACCAGAGAATCAATGGCCCGATGGACGCCCAATGCATGCCAAACTGCTAGCGTCGGGCAAATCCGGATGGACAAGTCCCTTTGCCCTCAGTCGCCCTGCAGTCCCTCGATCATTCCGCAAACCAGCCGCTTCAGATGCGGTGCCGCAACCTCGGCGGCGTCGATGACTTCCTGGCCACTGGTGGCATCCAGCGCATCGGGACTGGCCACATTCGTCACGATCGACATGCCCAGCACCCGGATTCCGCACCGCGCGGCAGCGGCAATTTCAGGAACCGTGCTCATCCCCACCACGTCCGCTCCGATCCGGCGCAGCCAGCGATACTCGGCCCGGGTTTCGTAGTTTGGACCCAGTAACCCCGCATAGACTCCCTCGTGCAGGGGAAAATCCGCGCGGCGGGCAACACGCATGCCCAAGCGGATCAACTCCGGATCGCAGGCGCTGTCGCTGCGGCACAGTGGTCGTCCCGCACAGGTGGCACCATTCAGCAGGGGCGTGCCGCGAAACATGAAATCGAGGTGGCTGTTGATCAGCATGATTTCGCCCGAGCGCAACCGCGGGCTGACCCCGCCGGCCGCATTGCTGATGAACAGTGTTCGCACACCCATCCGCTGCATCACATGCACGGGCATGGTTGCAAGGTCAACGTTATGCCCTTCGTACAGGTGAAAGCGTCCCTGCATGGCCATGATTTTCTGGCCGGCCAACTCGCCCAGCACCATCCGTCCGCGGTGCCCCAGCGCGGTCGCACGGGGAAAACCGGGAATCTCCGCATAGTCGATCGCGAGTTCAATCTGGATTTCATCCGCCAGCTGGCCCGCACCCGTGCCCAGAATGATGCCGAAACGGGGACTTTGGTCCCAACGTTCGCACAACCAACTGGCGGCCTGATTCGCCAGAGGGTCGTCACAGATGGTCGCCGGCCGGGTCATCGTTCCTGTTCCAGAACACCGGTCACAAGTTCGGTTAACCGGGGTTCAGCCGATTTGGCGATTTTTACAATTTCATGCGGATCAGCCGGCTGGAGCGAATCGGGGAAACACATGTCCGTGATGATCGAAAATCCGACCACTC
>JBGSVU010000431.1:0-2528 GCA_041752775.1 Pirellulaceae bacterium
GACACCGCCGACCAGTGCCGATGCCACTGCGGCCCAGTCGCAGTGGTGCGCGACCAGCAACCGGCCACACTGGGACCATTCGTTGACCGGCATTTCAGCCGAGCGCATCCACGCCCGTCGGCGGATAATATGCAGCGGCAAACCACCCACGATATGGTCGGCTTCATCGCGAACGATCATGACCGCCAGGCTTGCCTCACGGGCAAATGTCTGATTGAAATTCACAATCGCTTCGGCCCGGGCGCTCGCAGAATGGCACTGGCTTTGTTGCCACAACTGGTTCCATCCATCGGCGACATCCAGCAGTTCATCGCTGTTGCGCAGGATTTCAGTCTTCATCGCCACCCTCGTGTTGTTCGACCGGGCCGCGATCATTGCGGAAGCGCTCTCTCCAGTTCTGACAGCGGTTTCGCAAGGAACAGGCGGCGTGCATGGCCCGGCCCCGGAACGTTGGAGCGAACAGCCGGGTGCGGGCCAGCGGAATCCGCTCCGCCATCCAGCCCGACTTGTAGGGTTCGTCACCGCGCAGCAGGTCGAAAAATTTTTTGCCACGCCCAATCGCGTGGCGAATGGTCAGCGCGTTGATGAGATGTCCCGGCGCGAGTTGCAGCCGCGACACGTCGATTCCCGACTGGTACATGTAGCTGGTCGTGGGCGAATCAAACATCAGCAGGAACGCCAGCGGCGATCCCTGTTGCGAGACCATCGACAGCCACGCCCGATTTCGGCTGGCCAGTTCCATTGAGGCCGTTTTCAGGAAGGTTTCAAAGGCCGGATCCGAGAAGCACCCGGGTTGTCCCAACTGGTTGCGCCGCATTTGATGCAACCGGACAAACTCAGGCCAAACCTCACTGATTTCACCGGCCGTTTCAAAGGCCCGATGCGTGACCTCGCCCTGTTCCGCCAGTTTGATGGCGCGACGGGCTTTGCGCCGCCGCGATTTATGCAGTTGGGCATCATACTCCTGCCACGTGGATGGCAACGTCGTGCGCCACGAGCCTTCGAGAGAAGTGGTGATCCTGCGCCAGCCAGCGGCGGTCATGCTTCCAAAAAAACGATTCCACTGCGGCAGGTCAGTTTCATGCCCCTCAATCTCGACCAGGTCAACGGCATACCCGGAGCTTCCCGCGGCAGGATTGCCAAGCAGTTCCCGCGAAACGGTTTCTGCGATCTCAAGTTCCATTCCGGGACGGGCAGGCAATTGCACGTAATCGCTGCAAACCTGACCGCTTCCCGCCAGCCGCAGTTTTCGCAGTCCCTGCTTTTTCTCCAGAAACCAGGGCACCACGCCACAAACGATACCCGAATCGTCCGTCACCAGCGTTCCCCGCCAACCGTTCGCTGTCACGCCAGGCTCGGCCAGATGTTTTAGCCGCCAGGCGTGCTCCAGCCAGGCCGGCTCGCTCATAAAGTGATCGCCCGCCAATTCTGTCCATGTCGCGCGAACCCCGGCAGGCAACGTGTCGAAAGAAAAACGTGTCGCCGTTAGACCTGCAGGTCTGCCAGCTGTTTCTTGCAGTTTCACAATCATCCGGCGACCTCCGACAACGTCGTCGATGTCGACAGGGAAGCAACTGCCCCCCGTTTGCCCCGAATGGCATTCCAACGGCTGCGCAGGAATGCCGACAGTGGCCGTTCCAGCCAGTGCGTTGCCGCGGCCGACACCACGATTGTCATCGGCAACGAAAGGGCAAAACAAACCTGGGGCGACCACCCCAGGGTGTTGTTCATCCAGTGAATCCCTACCGCACCCAGATTGTCGTGCAACAAATACAGCATGTAGGAAATCGAACTGACAAAAACCAGCGGACGCCAGCGCAACAGGGGCACCCGCCCAAACAGGCCCATCGCCAGCAATACCGTCAGGCCTGCGGATACCAGAGGGTTGTGATCGTGATGGTCCGTAAGATGAAAAACGGCCAGGGCTGCGACGATTCCGCACAGCGTGGATACTGATCTGTGGCCCGTCCAGAGAGTGGCCAGTGCCGGACCATTGTTTTCGGGGATTGGTCCCTCGGGCGAATGCTTCGCAAAGGCGCCTGTTCCTTTCGCCTGTTGCCAGAGATCATGCAACAGTATTCCGACCGCAAACAATGGAAAATAATCCAGCAGCAAAACCTGGCGCAGAAAATTCAGCCCGCCCGCCAGTCCACCTTCCGGTGCCGATGCCACCACCGCATCAATCGACAGACATCCGACCAGGGACATCGCCAGCCAGACGTAAATCGCTTTCAGCGGCCGGTCCAGCCAGCCCCGTGAAAAAAGAAACAGCAAGACGCCGTAAAACAGAATCTCGACCTGCAACGTCCACATGACGGGTTCCAGACATTCGTACCCAAACAGGTTCGGCATTACCGTCAGGTTGGCCAGCATCTGTCCCGACGACCAGGTATGGACGGCCGCCAGCGGTGCCATTCCCAGAAACAGGACGTTTAACCCGATCACAATGTAGTAGCTGGGCAGAATTCTCAGACAGCGCGCTGCCAGAAAATCGGCTGGGCTCCGTTTCTTCAGAATCGTCAGGGCAT
>JBGSVU010000432.1:0-5028 GCA_041752775.1 Pirellulaceae bacterium
AGCGCGGCTTCCAGGCTGGTGCCGTCCGTTTTCAGATCCGTGCCGGATTCGATCCGGTCGATCAGCGGTAACTGCCCGGGGTAGGGTGGCGATTCGATCCGCGCGTTGGATCCGAATACGATGACCGCAGCCTTGTCTTCGCGCGTCCCATTGCGGTGCTGCTCAACTGAGTTGTAGACATACCGCAGCATCTGCTCGCGTTCCGCCCGGGGCACGCTGTCGGACTGGTCCAGCAAATAGATCACCGTCATCCGTTCGGTGCGGCGATTCCAGCTGGTTTCCGCCAGTGCCAGAATCAACAGCGCAAACACGAGGGTCCGCAACAGCAATGCCAGAATCTGCCGGAATGTGCCCAGCCCCGCCAGGCTGCGCAAACCGATCCACCACATCGGAATCAGCAGCAGCAACAACCACAACATGTGTGGATTGCCGAATCCCAGCTGGTATTCCTGGAACATGCAGGACGCCTGAAAAAAATTCAAAGGGTGGGTGGGAAAGTGACTGGCGTCCTGTTCATCTCAAACGGTCGCAACGCCCCGATGGGCCCCAAGGTAACCACCGCTGCACGGAATAATATAGCAAAAGAAAACGGCGAAAGGGCCCATGCCCCATGGCGTGCAAATTAGTGGAAGGGCGCAAGCCCTCCGGTCCGTGTACATGCAAGTTAGCGGAAGGGCGCAAGCCCTCCGGTGATGGTTCCCAACCGTTTCGAAGTTTCACGCCCCGAACGGCTTGCGCCATACAGCTATTGGATGTTCGCCCTGAGCGCTTTTCGCAGAATTTGAACTGGATGCAACGCCACCCGGCCGGTTCCGTCCCAAATCTGGTGGCGACAACTGGTACCGGGTGCCGCAATCAGCGATTCCCCGGGCTCGCTGCGGATGACCGGGAACAGGACCAGTTCGCCGATTCGCATCGAAACATCATAGTGCTCGCGCTCATATCCAAACGAACCAGCCATCCCGCAACACCCGGAGGGAATCATGCGAACACGATAATGCTCCGGCAACTGCAAAATCCGAACGGTATCGGCCAGCGAGGTAATTGCCTTCTGGTGACAATGTCCGTGCAAGCGGATGTTTTGCGGCTGACTGGTGAAACTGGCAGCCCCAATTTCCCGCGAGTCAATTTTTACGGCGAGAAACCGGTCGATCAACATGGAGTTGGCTGCCAGTCGCCGGGCTGTTCCCCGCAGAGCCGGACTGACCAGATCCGGGTACTCGTCGGTTACAGTCAAGATTGCCGACGGCTCCAGCCCGACCAGAGGTGTCACCGCCGAGATTTCACGATCCAGCAGCTGGACGTTTTGATCCGCGATTTTTCTGGCCTGCCGCAACATGCCTTTTGAGATCGCAGCGCGGCCACTTTCCAGATGCGGTACGATCCGGACCGCAAAACCGAGGCCTTCCAGCAACTCGACGGCCGCGATTCCGACAGGCACGTCCATCCAGTTCGTAAATTCATCGACGAACAGAATCACCGTCTGTTTCGCGCGGGTAACAGGTGGTGTTTTTCGTCGGGCAACCCACTTTCGAAAGGGCACCGGCTGCAGCCGCGGAATCCGCCGCTGCGGATGCACCCCAGCCATCCACCGCGCCATCCATCCGGTAATCGGACCATCGACCAGCCAGTTGTGCAACCCCGGAAGGGCACTCGCCCAGTGGTGGATCGTGCTGATTCCCGCGACCATCCGCGTGCGCAGCGGAATTCCGCGCCGGTCGTGCCGGGCCTGCAGGAATTCTGCTTTCATCCGGGGCATGTCCACGTTCGACGGACATTCGCGTTTGCACCCTTTGCAGGACAGGCACAAATCCATGACACGGTGCAAATCATCATCGTCCAGCGCTTCTCTCGACGTGGCACCACTCAATACCTGGCGCAGGAGATTCGCCCGGGCCCGGGTCGTATCGCGTTCGTTCCGGGTGGCCATGTAACTGGGGCACATGGTTCCTCCCGACAAGTGTGTTTTCCGGCAGTCACCCGATCCGTTGCACATTTCCGCCGAACGCAACAGCCCTCCCGTAGCGGAAAAATCGAGGACGGTTTCGAGGACGGACAATCCACTCGCAGCCACAACCTGCGACGATTCAGGCAATTCGGCAGGGGGATAGCGCAGCGACTGGTCCATGGGCGCGGTTGCGACGATCTTGCCCGGGTTGAAAAGATTGTCGGGATCGAACAACCGCTTGAGCTGCAGCATTCGCTGATAATTCTGCGGGCCGACCATCTGCTGCAGAAACTCGCCGCGCAACCGGCCATCGCCATGTTCGCCACTCAGCGACCCACCATACTTCTGGACCAGCGCCGCGACATCCTGTGCGACATCGCGGAACTTGCTGACATCAGCAGCGTCTTTCAGATTCAGCAGGGGGCGCAAGTGCAATTCACCGGCGCCGGCGTGCCCGTAGTGGACACATACCAGCCCGTAACGGGTTCGCAGCATCTCGCCGAGTTCCAGCGTATAGTCCGCAAAATCGTCCATCGCGACCGCGGTGTCCTCAATTACCGTAACGGGTTTCAGGTCGCCGACCGCGTTGGTCAAAACCCCCAGCCCCGCCCGGCGCAGCTCCCAAATGGGTTCTGCCAGTTCGTCGGCGAAGACCGGCCATTCGTAACCCAGCCCTGCCTGCTGCAGTCGTTCCACCACGATTCGGGCCTGATCGAGGGCGTTGTGCAGCCGGTCATCGCGCAATTCGACCAGCAGAACTGCGGCCGGTGTTCCGCGAACAAACTGCAGGTTGTGTTGCTGTTCCAGATTCCGCGCCGCACCCTCCAGAACATGGTGATCGATCAACTCACAGGCAAAAACTTTTCCCCCGCCGGTTGAATGCATCACCAGGGGCGTCGCCCGCAAGGCCTGTTCGAGCGTTGAAAAATGGGCACAGACCAGGGCCCGGTGTTTGGGTGGCAGCGGATCGCAACGCAATGCCATCGCGGTCGCCAGAAACAGTGTGCCTTCGCTGCCGGCCACGAGGGCGGACAGATTCAGCGGGGCGCCGTCGGGACGAAACGGCTGCATCGACAACAGGGCGTCGAGGGCATAACCAGTGTTGCGGCGGTGAATCGACGCTTTGGGAAATCCGGACAGAATTTCGTCTTGCGCCGCGGGATCGCCCAACAGCGCCACGATCCCCCGGTAAATCCTCCGCTCCAGCGAGTCGCCCGGCGCGTCCAGCTTTTGTCTCAACCCGCTTTCATCCAGCGGTTCAAAGGTCACCCGGCTGCCGTCGCTCAGAAAACCGCTGACCGACAGCGCCTGTTCCCGGGTGGTTCCATAGACAATCGAATTGGCACCACAGGAATTGTTCCCCAGCATTCCACCGATCATCGCCCGGTTGGCGGTCGATGTTTCCGGCGAGAACTGCATTCCATGCGGCGCCAGCGTCTGGTTCAGTTCGTTGCGAATTACGCCTGGCTGGACGCGGACCAGTTTTTTTTCCGGATCAATCGAAAGAATTCCGGTGAAGTACCGCGAGACATCGACTACGATCCCGTCTCCGACGACCTGTCCGGCAAGTGATGTGCCCGCCGTACGCGGTATGATTCCCAGTCCGGTTTCGCGGGCCAGTTGAATCAACAGCACGAGGTCGTCTTCGTTTTTGGGAAACGCCACGGCCGCCGGCAATTGCTGGTAAACCGAAGCGTCGGTGGAAAAAATCCGGCGCGTCATTGGGTCCCAGTGCAGTTCGCCTGCCATGCGGCGCGCAACAGTTTCAAATTTTGCGTTCATGCAAACATCCGGATTTCACTCTTGATCGCGATCCATTGGAACAGAAAAGGCGAATCCGGCAATGCAGCCTGGTGGCGAAACGGTCGCCGCTGATTTATGGTATGAACCTGTCCCCGATGGATCCGGCCCCTCGCCACCTGTTAGGGGTCCGAAGCCGTTTTTGGGGCAGGCCATTCCACCAGAATTTCAATGAAACAGGATTCTTTCCAGCGGACGGTAATTGCATGAGTTCCACAGATGTTTGGCCGATTGGGGTTTTTTCCAGTATTGATGCGGGCCTGGGGGTCCACCTGGATGTTGCCAGCGAACTGAAGATTCCCACGATTCAGCTGCATGCTCCCCAGCCGCACAGCCGTACGCCCCAGCGGGCCAGCGAATTCCTCGCCCAGCTGCGCCAGCTCGGGATCCGGCTGACAGCGGTTTTTGGCGGCTTCGAGGGGGAAAGTTACGCCGATATTCCAACCGTCGAACAAACGGTGGGTTTGATGCCGCCTGCAACGCGTGCCGCACGTCTGGAAGAGATGAAAGAAATTTCCGATTTCGCGCGCCTGCTGCAATGTGATGTGATCGCTCTGCACCTCGGCTTTGTCCCCCACGACAGTTCCGATCCGGGCTGGCAGGAAATCGTCGCGGTGACCCGCGAGTTATGCGACCACGCCGCGGGCAATGGCCAGGCCGTTCATCTGGAAACCGGACAGGAAACGGCTGACAGCCTGATTCGATTCATGGACGGCACGGAACGAAGCAACCTGTTCGTCAATTTTGATCCGGCCAACATGATTCTGTATGGAACCGGCGAACCGGTGGCGGCGCTGCGGCAGTTGGGCCAGCGCGTGCACAGCGTTCACTGCAAGGACGCGATCTGGGCCGCCAGTCCGGGCCAGGAATGGGGACGGGAAGTTCCCTTCGGAACCGGCCAGGTCGATGCCAGAAAATTTTTGCAGGCCCTCTGGGAAACCGGGTATCGCGGCCCTCTGACGATTGAACGCGAGATTCCGCAGGAACCCGACCGGCAGAAAACGGAAATTGCGGGAGCCGTCGCCGTCATTGACTCTCTGAGCCGCGAAATCCAGGGATTGGCCTGATTCGATGAAAGACCCGCGCCGGTTCCTGTTGCTGGTCATCGCCGTCGTGGGGCTGGCCACCAGTCTGACCGCCATCGCGATGGGAAATGATCACCAGATCTGGTCTGTCGTGCTGCGGGCCAGCATTCTGTTGGGCGTAGTCTGGATGGCCCTGCCGGAAATTTCAAAACTGTCGCTGGCACGGAACTGGCAGGTACTCGCGGGTGCGGCCGT
>JBGSVU010000433.1:0-2864 GCA_041752775.1 Pirellulaceae bacterium
CGGGCGGGTTTTTCTGTTCTTTTTTCGTTCGGGTTTCTTCTGCAGCAATAAAAAGAAACGTCCTCAGGAACCAGCCCGCCGTGTCCCGATGTCGTGGAAAACGGGCCATTATCAGCAAATTCCGGGGCGGCCCGGGTGCCAATACCGGGATTCTGGACGATCTGTTTCCGGTTGGTGCGGGTCGAATCAGGACCGACCGGACGACCGCCAACCTCAAATTGTGTTGCCCGACCGGTGAAATTGTTGTCATTGTTGCCCGTCGCAATTACCATTGAGACAGGGCAAGCGACACAGTTTGGGCAGTCCTGTAATTCTGCACCAGGACACCGCGATGCGGACAGGCCGGCTGTGTCGGACGATAACAGAGCAGACTGTTTACCGGAATGATGTTTTTTTTCTACAGAGGTTCTTCCATGGCTGTGCGACCAGTGCGGTTGTTGACTGCGATAATGACAGTCGCTTTGCTGACGAGTTTTGGGCTCACGGCTTTCGGTCAAACCAACGTCCAAACACCTGGTGGAGTCGAGATTGACGCCAGCGGAGTGTTGTCACTCAAGACGATGCAGGACCAAACCGGTGTCCTGGACCGTCAGCGGGCGCTGGCCGCCCGGGAGAGTCTGCCGAAGGATCTGCAGCGGGTCAGCGAATTGCGTAAAGTCTCGTTGACGCGGCTGGAAAAGGCGGTCCGCGCGACGCTCGACGCTGGCCAGCCGTTGCCGGACGACATGTTGCAGATGGCGGGTTTGACCCGGATCACGCATGTCTTTGTCTATCCCGACAACGGTGAAATCGTGATTGCCGGACCGGCGGAAGGGTTTTATCACAATGGCCAAAACACTACTGTGGGCCTGGAAAGCGGCGATGCCACGTTGAATCTCGAAGACTTCGTAGTGGCGTTGCGGGCCTTTGCTCCCGGCAACGACCAAACCGGCGTGATCTCCTGTTCGATCGACCCGACTGCGGAAGGTTTGGCCCGGTTGCAACAGACTCTGCAACAGATCGGCGGAGTCGTCCAGCCTGGCCAGGAGATGCAGGTGGCCCAGGCCGTTCGCAATTCGCTGGGTATGCAGACGATCACCGTGGCGGGCATCCCGGCCCAGACGCGGATGGCGCGGGTTCTGGTGGAAGCCGACTATCAGATGAAAATGATCGGCATTGGACTGATCCAGCCCGTCGCAAAAATCAGAAGTTATGTGGCGGGAGTTTCGCCGGTAGCCGTCAGCCAGAATGCCCTGATCCGCTGGTATTTCCAGCCGAATTATGACTGTGTGCACGTGAATTCTGACCGGACTGCGATGCAACTGGTTGGCAGCGGCGTGAAACTGGTTGGCGAAGACGAACGGGTGGCGAGCAATGGCAATCGCCAGGGGACGGGAAAAACGAACCGTGCCAGCAGGGATTTCTGCCGGACTCTGACGGAACAGTACGACCAGCTGGGTAAGGTGATGCCGGTTTTCGGCGAGTTGCGCAACGTCGTGGACATGAATATTGTGGCGGCCTTTTTGCAGAAGTCCGATGCGTTTGGCCGCACCGGCTGGGCCATGGAGACCTTTGCCGATGAAAAGCTGATGCCAACAGAGCGGTTCAATGCTCCCCGCCAGGTTCCTCCGGTGATGAATGCGATGATGAAAGACGGCCTGTTGATGACACCGATTGGTGGCGGGGTCAGTATCCAGCCCCGTTATGCATTGAATTCGGACCAGGTTCAGGAAGAAAAGAACGGAGAAATCAGCGAAGTCCGCGATTCGGCCGTACTCTCCGGACTGGCCAACGACCAGTGGTGGTGGGACTGATCCCGGGAACATGGCTGCAAGGGCCTTTCCCCAAAGGAATCAGATCCCGGGAAAGAGCAGAGAGGCGCTGCCCCCTTTGGGCGACAGGCAGTAAACAAGACTGAATGGCCGGATGGGAGTGCGAACCATCTGGCCATTTTCATTTCTGCAGATGGAAAAGAAAACGCAGTCCGGAGCGAACTCTGAAGGGAACGATGATCGTCGAGTTTTCCCGGTCGGCGGCATGAACTAGACTGTTTGTCATGCCTGGCTTACAGCTCAAAACTGCCTTTTCGCGTTCAGGGAATGAACGGCCATATTGATGCTTCTGGACGTTTACCCCGGATTTGGAATACCCTCGCCCAGTGGCAGCTGGCGCCTGATGGTGGCGGGAATCGTCCGCCAGCCGTACATGCCCACGGTCAAAAAGCGGATGTTGATCCGGATGCTGGGCAACGCGATGGACGCGACCGACGAACAGCTGTCGAGTGACGAATTTGTCCGGCGCGTCACGCCTTTTGTAGCGGATGGTGCGCGGCGTCTGTCCATTTCGGTCCGGATGGGCGAGTCCAGCTGGAAAATCGTGGAGGGGACACCGCGGACGGGGCGTTTCCGCCGGTGGCTGGAAATGCCCGGGGAAATCGTCCGCGAGTTTGCGACCACGGATGTGTATGGCCGCCAGGTTTTGCGACCGCAGGTGATCAGCCATTCCGGTGAAGTGGAAGTATCGCGAGAGGGAGAATTCTGGCTGTCCGGCGCCAGTGGCATAAGTGTGATTTCGGACGTCGATGACACGATCAAGGAGTCGGCGATTGGGGACCGGCGGGAACTGTTGACGAACACTTTTTTGCGGTCGTTTCGGGCGGTGGACGGGATGGCGGGGCTGTACCGGCAGTGGGCGGAGGGTGGAATCCAGTTTCATTATGTCAGCAGTAGTCCCTGCCAGTTGCTCAATCCGCTGATGGAGTTGCGGGACGGTTCAGGTTTTCCGGGCGGATCGCTCCATTTGCGGAATTTCCGGCTGCGGAATCATGTGTTGCAAAAAGTCGCCCGGATCCGCTGGAGTGGCAAATCGTCGATGATTCGCAAACT
>JBGSVU010000434.1:0-4216 GCA_041752775.1 Pirellulaceae bacterium
CCAGACTTTGTCGCGATAACAGGAAAACATCTGGTCCAGAATCACACCGCCATTGCCACCCGAAGGTGTGCAACAGCAACCACTCGCCTGGGCCAGGCAGACTGCGGCCAAAGCCAGCCCAATAGTGGACCGCAGGCGGAACCAGAAACTTGTTCCCCGGGCCCGAACGGGCGGGGAATCTCCGGCCGTTGAATGAAATGGAAAGGCGGACATCCGTGTCGATCTCCTTCGCATCGACTCCGATGGCGACTCTGGCGCGCCATCGGGGTCATGAACAGGCATGAATGGGTACAACCGGAGCCTTCCGGTTATCACAACTTGAATCGCCATAACGGTTGTGCCGGATTTAACGAAGATGCCGTCAAAAGCGGAAAATACAGAAAAATCGTCAAAGACTGCCGAAAACACGGTTCCCTCAGCCCCAACAGTTTGCGCCGTTTGCGCCACTGGTGGCCCGGAAAAAATCAGGTTTGCACCCAATGCCACCAGTTTGACTGCTGGCAGGGCCGGGCCGAAGGAGCACCAGTGAGAGAAAAGCAGAAGGGGGCGAACCGCGCACTGGATCCGGCGGAATGACCATTCAGGACCGGCTCGGTGTACTGTGTTCCCTACCCGAGCCGCTTCCGCAACTCGGGGCGAAATCCGGATACGAATTCGCACCGGAGAGGCGGTACGGGTCTGCGTCAGCGACGATCGCTCTCCCGGCTGCATCGCATTTTCGAAGCAGGAGACACCGTCGTCGTTAGTTGGCCATCGTCGTCAGTTGGCTCGCCGGTAACTCATCGCTTCGCGAACCCGGTCTTTGGCCAGCAACAGGGCTGCATCACGCGGCTTGATTTTTTCCCTGCGCGCTAAAGCCAGTACAGCGCGGGTGTTTTCCCGCATCTTTTCTTCGATTTCCTGAAACGCCGCGGACTTGGTCCCGCCGTGAAACTCGACACTGCCGCAGATGACTCCCCCGGCGTTGGCCACAAAGTCGGGTACGTTTATAATGCCCCGCTCATGCAGGATGTCTTCGGCCGCATCGGTGCAGGGAATATTGGCCCCCTGCAAAATCAGCTTGCACTGCATCCGCCGGGCAACGTCCTCGTCGATCACGTCGGGCTGGGCCGCAGGAACAAAAATATCGAGGTCCAAATCTACGAAATCGTCGCGCCCGAGTATTTTTGTGCCCTTCGCTTCATAATCGGTGATCGGTCGCCCAGACCGCATGAGTGTGATCAGCAGCTCCACGTTCAGACCGTCCGGATTGTAAACCGTTCCGGCCATATCTGTGGCCGACACAATCACGGCTCCGCGTGAAGGATCGATCAGGTAGCGGGCCGCATGTTGACCGACATTGCCGAATCCCTGGATGCCGACGCGGGCACCCTTCAGCTGCAGCCCGGCAAATTCCTGGGCAATTTCGGCAGAGACCGCCAAACCGAATCCGGTCGCGCCGACCTGGTCCAGCGGAATCCCGCCCAGAACGGTACTCAACCCCACACTGCGCCGGATTTCGTCCCGGACCCAGGCCATACAGGTTTCATCCGTCCCCATGTCGGGGCCGGGAATGTATTGAGTCAACGACTCGATGCCGCGGGCGAATTGCCGGATCAGGGTTTCCTTTTTCTCGATGGTCAACTGGCGGGGGTCGGCGATGATGCCGGCCTTGCCGCCTCCATGGGGAATTCCCGCGAGAGCATTTTTCCAGGTCATGGCCCGGGCCAACCGGAATACTTCGCGGGTCGATACGTCGGGAGTCATCCGGATCCCGCCGATGGCCGGACCGATACTGCTGTTGTCAACGACCACGATACCGCGCAAGCCACATCTGGGCTCATGAACGTAGACGATTTTTTCCGGACCGAACTCATCGCAGAATTCATCAAATACGCTGTCGCAAGTCGCTTCGTGGACCAGTTTCGATTCAGCTACGGACATAACTCACAAATTTCGCTGGAGAAAATTTTCTGGAAATTCCGGCAGGAGAAAAAAACTGGACCGGAAAGATGTCCGGAATTTTCAGCTGCCAACGCCTCCGCCATCTTAATGGGAATCGATCGGTTTTGGCAACGAACCACCCCCCATTTCCCGCTCAGTCCCGTTTCCCGGGCCGACCACCGCCCATCCAGGACCGACCCACGTTGACCAGAAACCTGCGGCGCAGCGCTTTCCGGCCCAACAACATCGGAAAACCCATTTGCTTGCGGTCGTTGAGCGTAATTTCGATCGGCCAGCGGTGCCCCATTAGCTCGGCCACCGTCACGATCACACAACGATCCGCGGTTTCGCCGTTGGAGCTGCGAATGGGGCGCTTTTCCAGCAGCCGAGCGCGGTGAATCCGGTCGTCCGGAAAACTGTCCACATTGCTTGGCAACCGAAAGCGGACCCAGGCCTGCAATTCTCCGGATTTGCCGATTACGGTTTCGACTCCCAGCACGATCGCATCGAGCGAACTGGAGGCCGCCCCCGTATCGACTTTGCAGGCAAACGGAACACTGCTCAGTTTGGGCAGGAGAACCATTTCCCGCCAGCCAATTATCGGGCGATCACGGATTTTTCCCACACTCTGTCGCTGCCGTCCAGGTTAAAACCGATTTTCGTCCCAATATCGAACCGGCGGCATATCCGTTCCTTCCGTACCCTACCTGCTGCCGATTTGCCTAATCCGGCAGGGAGAGGATATAAAGTCCCGGGGTATCCGGTTCACCAGTTGCTGCATTCTAGCATTGCGGCGGCTATCCCCAATCCCGGACCACCCGTTTCAACAGCTTTCAGGACTTCCCAAAACGAGAAATCGCCGTGACTCAAAATCCTGCAGAACCGCCGATTCCCAAAGCCGACCCTGCGGAATCGCCTGTACCAGGCGGAGCAACACGCAACCGGATTGTCAAACGGTTTGGAGGTCGACACCTGATTTTTCGGACCCGCACTGGCGGATGGCCGCTGGTGCCCCATCCCTACCTGCTGATTTCAAGCTTTCGCGGACCGGTCTGGGTTTTCTACGGAATCGGACAAATCTGGCTGACTCACCGCAAACTGTTCAGGATCGGTGACTGGATCGTGCGCACACCGAGACTGAGATCACGACACCTGACTGAAAAACTGAACCAGATGAAGACACCCCTGAAGGAATTCATCGGATTTTGTGACGCCCACGGCATTCAGGGCACGATTGTGATGGAACGGCAGATCCTCGAATTTCACTGGACCTTTGGCTTCGAACTGGAAAAAGAGAAGCAGAAACCCGACCATTCCGCCGGGATGGATGTCCAGTTCGCACGGCTGGTCGAAGCGTTCAACAACCCGTCATCACCCGGCAGCTGATCCCCGGTAGCCCGGTCCCACTGTTACGGTCCCGTTGTCGCGGTCCCTCGCTACTGTCCGCCATTCGAATTCCCGGAATCTTCCTGGCTGCGAGGACGTTTCAGGTCAAGTTTCAGGTCTTTGTTTTTCGGATCTGTCTTCAGTTTCAGTTTTTCAAATTCCTGTTGTTTGGCCCGTTCCGCTTTTTCACGCTGGATTCTGTCGTTGGCATCATCCACCGGATTCCGGCTGGCCGTCGGCAGGTCATCCCGTTCGCCATCCCTTTTGCGTTTGTCGATCAGGTCCTGCAGCGGAAAATCCGCAGGCCAGTCGCGCCCCGACAGACTGAGCATTTCGCGAAACTCCTGCATCGAATCGACCATGGATTCCGCGATATCTCCATTGGTGAGCACCGGGTAGCTGGCGAAGATATCGTGGTACTTCGCATAGGCATCCAGCAACTCTGTAACGGCACCCTTGCGGGTGACATTTTTTTCACCCTTTTCATAATCGAAAATGAACTCATTATCGAAAACCGACTTGAGCCGCAATTCGTCGGCGTCAAACCATTTCTGCCTGGCCACCATGCCCCGCTCTTCTTGTTCCGCAGCGCAGCGACCGGTCCAGTAGAGATAGTTGGAGGTTCCCTGATAGCGTTCGGTCATGTCCAGCTGGTCATAACACAGGGCAATTTCGTCCAGCAGCCGGCGCGCCTGCACTTTTTCCGCCTCACTGGCCTGGTTGTAAATCAGCAAATCGCATTTTTGCTGTTCGCCATCGACCGCCGCATTCAGCTGGTGATATTTGCCCAAATCAAATTCGGTGATCTGATCGAGCGAAGACTGCTGCATGGCGATCTGGTCCTCCGTGAAACCGAGGCGTTCATAAACGTTCTCCATTTCTCTTTCCCGCAATCCGGGGGCCAGTT
>JBGSVU010000435.1:0-3286 GCA_041752775.1 Pirellulaceae bacterium
TGTGCCCATCCCGCGCCAGCCGAGGGCACTTCCGGCCGAACCGGAGCCGTCCAGGCCCAGTGCTGCTGGTAGTTCGCGCCGGCTTCGATCCAGGCCCGCAGCAACTCCTTTTCTGTTGCAGTCAGTGCACGACGTGAATCGGGAGGCGGCATCCGGATGTCGGGGTCATCCGATGCGATCCGCTCCAGTACCAGACTGTCGCCCGGTGTCTCGACATCCAGCGCGCCATACTCAATTGCGGCGGCGCGATCGTCCAGCCGCAAACCGGACTGACGTTCCTTCGCGTCCGGACCATGGCAGGTAAAACAGGTGTCCGAAAGGATTGGCAGAATGTCACGCTGGAAATCGGGAGCGGCCACCGGCGCAGTCTGTTCCAGCTGCTCCTGGGCATGAGCAACAACCACCCAGCCACCCACCATCCAGACTCCGCAAACCAGCAACCACAGTCTGAAAAAACGAGTCATCGCACCTTCCGGATCGAGGAAAAAACAGAAAATGGGAAACCGTCCGGAACAACGGGAACCCGATGCCCCATCCGCCCAATACCCTCTCTACCCACTCTGTTGATGTGCCCGAAGCGCCAGCCGTTAGCCCGGATTATTCAGGAATCGGGCATCCCACCCCAGCAAGTCCCTCAAATTCAGCATGCAATTATGTCGTGGGCAGCGACCGAGGGCACGAGCCCAGTCTGGCAGAAGCCCGAGTATCAGTCCCGTCAATTCCGGGGGCGGTCACCGTCCTTTTTCCCGGTGGCATCACTTTCTGCCGTTGATTCCTCCCGACCGGAGTCTTCTTCCACCGCTTTTTCAGAGCCGGATTTGGCGGCGTCGACACCTTCTGATTCGGACTCGCTTTCAGGTTTGACTTCTTCGGCGGGTTTTTCCGGTTTCGGGGCGTTCCAGGTGTTGTTGCGACGATTGATGTCCGGCATGACCCGTCCGCGATCGACAATAACGCGGGTGACTTTCTTTTCGCCAACCGGAACCTGGGCGGTCCACAAATTGGTGTAGTGCCAGACATAAACGGGCAAATCGTAGTCCATTTTGGAGCCGTCTTCGAAAGTCAACTCCATGAAAACGGGCATGACCATTTCTTCGCGGTTGGCCAGCGTGATCCGTGCAAACCCGTCGTTCCAGGACTGGTCGCAATCCATCACGGCCTGGTCCAGCCCCAGGTTTTCGATGAACCAGCTGCGCCAGAACCAGGCGAGGTCCGTACCCGCTCCATTCTCCATACAGCGGAAAAAATCGGCCGGCTGGGGTGATTTGAAAGCCCACGCCTGGATGTATTCGCGGAAGGCCGGATCAAACCGTTCCGGCCCCAGCACCACTTCCCGCAACATCTGCATCGCGGACGACGTCTTGTAGTATTCCAACACTCCCAGCATCTCCGGGCGAATCTGGTCGGCGGGCAGCGCCAGCGGCTGAATGTTCGGTCGCGACATCAGGCGGGCCATGTTGCGGGCCGAAAAACGGACTTCGTCGCTGGGTTTTCCATTGCCGTTGACGACCGCTTCGTAGTTGGCGTAGGTATCGTAGTTGTTGATAAACGTGTTGAAGCCCTCGTCCATCCAGGCCGACCGGCGCTCGTCGCTGTTCACCACCATCGGAAACCAGTTGTGTCCGATTTCGTGGGAAGTCACCGAGAAAAGCGCTTCCTTGTTCCGGTCACCCCCACAGAAAATAATCATCGGGTATTCCATTCCACCCACCGTGCCATTGACGTTGGTCGCCGTGGGATAGGGATAGCGGAACCATTTTTTGCTGTAGTGCTCGACGGAGTGTCGCAGCATCTGAGTGCTTTCCTGCCATGCCGTACGGGCTTCTCGCGGATAAACCGACTGGATCAAGGTGGTCGTGCCGTCTTCCCAGATCACGGCCGAGGCGTCCCAGATTGTGGCCGCGGAACTGGTCCAGGCGAACGAGCGGACGTTTTCCGCATGGAAATGCCACGTCAGGGGGCCTTCGCCGGGCCGCACCGATTCCGGTTTTCCAATCTCGTCCAGACTGCGGATCATCACCGTCTGGCGACTGGTGTTGGCGAGAACCAGCTGGTTGAACTGTTTTTCGGTCAGGACTTCGCCCGCGTTTTTCAGCGACCCCGTCGCACAGACCACATGCTCGCGCGGCACAGTAATCTTCACGTCATAGGTGCCGAATTCCGTATAAAACTCGCCCTGCCCGAGGTAGGGCAGCGTATTCCAACCATGCACGTCGTCGTACTTGCAAACGTTGGGGAACCACTGGGCCAGCTGAAAGATCACACCGCTCTCAACCCGCCGCATCCCCAGCCGGTCGGCCCCATATTCCGGAATCTGAAACGACCACGAAATGTCAAACTCGGTTTTGCCTCCATTGGCCCGGACGGGTTCGGCCAGGTCCAGCCGCCCCACCGTGTCGTAGACCCGTAGCTGCAGATCCCGCGCGCCGGCACGGACATAGTCGATCTTCAGTCCGCCATCAAATCCAGGCAGGTTGTTGAAGCGGGAACCCGGCGGCGTAAACTTGCTGCCATCGCTGTCCGTGCGAAAAAGATTCTGTTCCAGCGACAACCAGAGATAAGGCAAATCCTGGGGGCTGTTGTTCGTATACGTCACGTGCGCCGTGGCAGCAATCGCTTCCTTTTCTTCATCGAGCGCCACGTCAATCCGGTAATCCACGGACTGTTGCCAGTAGTCTTCGCCCGGCAAACCCGATGCCGTTCGCATCCGGTTGGGTGTCGGCAAATCCAGCGGTGAAAAGATGGTCTTGTCGGGACGTGGCGCCAGCAGCCGCGACTCGTACTGCCCCAGGTCGTCCTCCTGCCGCGCTTCGTCATCCTGCAGCAACGCGGGCACCGTTAACGCGCCGAGTGTCGCGCTGCTGGCCAGGGTTGCAATCACCAGCACCGCCAGCGTGAAATTGCGAAACAGACTGCAGGCCGTTTTCATTTCGAACAAAGGTTGTCTCACTTGTGATCCGCCCCAAAGAAAGATGGTGTCAGGGAATAATCATGGACAGGCCCTCATTGTCACCTGAACGGGCCCAAAAATAAAGTCAGCCCGGTTCCGATTTTCAAAAATTGTTGTCCCGCATTTGGCCGACCCGCCGTTTCGCGCCCGCAACTGCCGCACCGCGCCTGTCATCGCACCGCAGCTGCTAACGCACAGCGACGCCTCGGGCAGCTATCGCATTCTCGCCACCGACAGCGGGCGAATGTCCAGGTGCGGCGTCTCGTTGCCAACCAGTTCCGCAACCAGTTTGCCAGTGACCGCGCCCAGGCTCAGCCCCAGCATGTTGTGCCCCGC
>JBGSVU010000436.1:0-9423 GCA_041752775.1 Pirellulaceae bacterium
GACCGGCAGGTGGACGACGCGGATTCGGTGGCCGGCGCGGCGGTGAGACGCCAGCAACTCCCCCGACGGACAGTCAGGAAAAACCGGACGAACCGGACGCCGACAAGGCCAAAGCAGACGCCGAAAAGAAAGAAGAAGAAAAACCACCGACCGAACCGAAACCCGATCCGGTCAAAGACCGCCTGGTCAAAGTCCTGAACGGCGAAATCCCGGTTTTTATCACGGTCAACAACCCCGATGATGCGACGCGAGCCCTGGAATTGGCCAAAGAATTCTCGTTGCGACTGATTCTGGACGGGCTGGTCGATTCCGGATCCGCTGCCGCAGAGCTGCGCGACTCACGTTTTCCGATGGTTCTCGGCCCGTGGGTTTCGGGCAGCGGCGAAAACGAAGACCTGCTGGAATTCTGGCGCGAACAGTTGTGCGAGTGGGATGGCCGGGTCGCGATCGGAACTTTTTCAGGCAATCCGCGTTCCTCGGGTGGGCTGCGGGCTCATGCAGCCATGGCCGTCGCTGCCGGCTGTGATGCCGAACGGGCGCTGGCGGCCATCACAATTGATGCCGCGCGAATCCTCGGCGTGGCGGAAATAACAGGATCCATCGCTGTTGGCAAACGCGCGGACCTCGCACTGTTTGAGGGCGACCCACTGAACATTGCCAGTCCGGTCCAGATGACTTTGGTTGGCGGCGAGGTTGTTTTCGGGAACGACAACGCGGGCGGCGAACCGGGAGCGGAGAGTAAAATCGTCGAGACGGTTTCGCTTCCTTCCAGAATGCCGGAGAATTTTTCGCTGACCAGTGAGAACGTGCTGGCGAAAGATGGCGCGTTTGTGCAGCAGACACTCACAGTCGAAAAGGGCAAAATCGTTTCGGTCACGAAGGGCGGCGAAAAGCCGGATGGCGACGCGCCGCACTTCGATCTGGGACAGGCCTTCGTAACGCCCGGGCTGTTCGCTGCCAACTCTGAAGTCGGCTTGTCGGCTGTGGATTTCAGGGCTAACGAATCGGACGCCCGGCACCTGGGCGCGGCGGATGGCTTTGATCCGACCGGTCGCGCGGTTTCCAAACTGGTTAACTCCGGCGTCTTGCAGGCGATGCTGGTTCCCCCGGGACAGAATACTTTGGCCGGACGAGTTGCCCTGCTGCGACTTGCCGCGACAGAATCGGTGACCAGCGCCGATGTCGGTGACCGCTTTGTAATCAGTAGCGCGGCTCGCAACCGTGAAAAGTTTCCTTCGTCTCTCGGTGGCCAGCGCGAGATGATCCTCGCACTGTTCTCGGACACGCCGGCCAGCACCCGGATGTACCTCCCCGAAGCGACGGTGCAGTTGCTGGTCGCATCGCGGGCCGCGGGCACGTCGGGTCTGCTGTCGGGAAAACGCCTCGCCATTTTCGAAGCAGTTACGGACGCCGAAGTCCGCACGGCGCTGGAATTGATCGAAACCCACAAACTGCGGGCTGCAATTTCCGGAGTCGAAAATGTGGGCCGCTTTGTCGATCGCCTGGTGGCAACCCGGACCACACTGATCGTGGGTCCGCTGAATGACACCGACCCGCCATGGCGGATGGATGATTTGATTGCAGCGACCCGCGCAGGGATTCCCGTGTTGTGGGCTGGTGATTCCGGTTTGCAACTGCGCCGTTCTGCGGCGATGGCCGTTGCCGCAGGACTGGAACCGGATGTTGCGCTGAAATCATTGACCGGGGGCGAGTTTGGCGCCGAGGCAATGATGGCCGATTTCGTGATTTGGAGTGGCGTTCCAACCGATTTGAGGGCGCGGCCGCTGGCGGTGATCGTTGACGGGCAACGGATACCGGATTCGGATTAGGGAATTTCCGCGCGGCTCGGGGACTCATGTTATCTGGAGGAGACGAATGAAAACGGGAATGACAAAAGTTTTTGGCACTGCGGCCGTTCTGCTGTTGACGGGTGGAGTAGCCGGGCCGTTTTCAGCTCCGGCGTGGGCCCAGAATGACCAGGCGATGGCGGCGGAAGATTCGGCAATCGCGATCGTTGCCGAAACGCTTCACACCATGGATGGTCCAGCTATCGAAAATGGCATTGTTATGGTTCGCAACGGAAAAATTGCGGCCATCGGCAGGGACGTGAAAATACCGGCTGGCACCAAAATACTGAACGTACCGGTGCTGATGCCGGGACTGGTCGACGCCTGCTCCAGCAGCGGCGTCGCAGGAGGCAATGCCGAGCAGACTTCGGAGATCACACCCGAACTGGAAGTGATTCATTCGATTGACTGGACATCGCGGGATTTCGACCGGGCGGTTGAAACGGGAACGACGACTTTGCACATTTTGCCGGGTTCCGACAACGTCTTCGCCGGCGGTTCGTGCGTGGTCAAGGTCGCCGGTGACGGGCCAGAACGGATCGTTGCCGAACATCAGGGTTCGGTTCTGTCGGTATGCTCCGATCCGGTCAGCGGCAACAACTCCCGTTCCAGGCCAGACAGTATCTACATACGCCAGCCGACCAACCGCATGGGCGTTGTCTGGATTATTCGCAACAAACTGCACGGTGCGGCAGCCTCCCACAACGAAGATTCGGCTGAACCCTCGACTGCAGCCACAGTGGCCCTGAAAAAAATACTGAGTGGCAAAGAAGCGGTCTTCACGATTTCGCGGACCAGCTACGACATCGAGACCGTTGCACGCCTGAACGCTGAACTCGGTTTCAAAAGTACCATCGTCTCGGGCGAAGAAGCCTGGAAATCCATCGACCTGCTGAAAGAAACGGGAATGCCGGTGATTTTTACCGGCATGACGACGGGCTCCGTGACGGGCAATGAACGATCGGAATTGCGATGGAACACGCCTGGCCAGCTGGAACAGGCCGGAATCGTCTGGTGCCTGGCGGGCGACCGTCTGCTGGACCAGGCCCGTTTTGCAGTTCGCTTCGGTGCCTCCGAAGAAGCGGCACTTGCCGCGATCACAACGACTCCCGCCACGTTGCTGGGCCTGTCCAGCCGCATCGGCAGCCTGCGAGTCGGAATGGATGCTGATGTTATTGCACTCGACGGTGCGCCTTTGGAGTTCACGACCGGCCGGTTGTGGACGATGGTCGATGGCGTACCGCTCGATGCTCCTGAAGAAAATTCACCTGTTGCTTCTGATCCGGAAATCAATCCATGATCCGTAAAAATTTCATTCGACAAACTGTTTTCACTGCTCTTGTTGCCATGGCGACCGGAATGTTCTTCCCCGCCATGTCCGATGCCCAGCTCGCGATTCGCGGCGGCACGGTCATTACGATGGAGGAAGGCCGGGAAATTACCAACGGCGTGATTCTGATTCGTGACGGGCGCATCGAGGCCGTCGGCGAAAACCTCGACATCCCGGTCGATTACAAAGTCGTCGATGCGACAGGCCAGGTCGTGATGCCGGGCTTCGTCGATGTTCACAGCTCCGGCGGGATGGGACAGGCCAACGAACGCAACAGCAATGTCCCGTTTCTGACCGTGCTCGACACGATCGATCCGGCTTCGACTTTTTTTGAAGAGTGCCGCCGCAACGGAATCACGACCGCAGCGATTGTGCCTGGCAACAGCACCATGATCGGAGGCCAGGCGGCCGTCCTGAAAACCGCCGGGTCGTTCGTGGGCGACATGGCCCAGACGCGACTGGTCGGCATCAAGCTGTCGATGCAGCCTCCCCAGGGAAGTCGTATGAGCCACATGGCAACGCTGCGCCGCGAACTGGACAAGGCCAAAAAGGCCAAAGCGGGTGAAAAGGAAGAAGAAGCAAAAAGTCCTGAAGAAAAGCCGGCCGAAGATTCTGCCGGCTCTGGCAGCCAGGAAGAAGCGGGTGAAGGTGGTGGCGAATCCGGGGGCGAAACGACCGCTGCGCCGACCAGCGAACAGACCCAGCAGGGCCTGGAAGTTCTGGGCAAGCTGATTGGTGGTGAATTGATCGCGTACATCTGGTGCGAAAACGCGATGGACGTCGGTCAGGCTTTGCGGCTGGTGGATGAATACGAACTGAAACCGGTCATGGTGCTGGGCAAGGACTGTGACAGGGCCGCGAATATGCTGGCACAGCGGAAATTGCCCGTTGTCCTGGACGCCGAACTGGTTTTCTGGCGCGAAGACCCGCGGACCCGCGAAGAAGAAAAAATTGTCACGCCGAAAATTTTTGGTGACGCCGGCATGAGCTACATGTTCCAGGCTGATACCAATCCCTCCCGCTCTACCCTCGGATCGAACTACCTCTGGTACCAGGCCGCAACCGCGGTGAAGTATGGTTTGTCACGCGACGACGCGATCGCAGCCTGCACACGGCTTCCCGCAACAACGCTCGGTATCGACGGCCAGGTCGGTTCCATCGCCGTGGGCAAAGATGCCGACATCGTGATCCTGACCGGCGATCCGCTGGCCACAAAAACCTGGGTCGACAAAACGATCGTGCGCGGCGAAGTCGTTTACGAACGGGAAAAAGACGACCGCCTCCGCCGCCTGATGGAACCCGCCGAAAGCAACTGAGCAATCCACCATGAAACTTTTGAATCACAGAATGTCCTGCAAGCGGCTCGCCCGTCCACTCGCACAGTCGCTCGTGCTGTTTGCGATCTTGGCGACCAGCGCCGAGGCGTTTTCGCTGCAGGACAGTCCCACCGGAAATTCCGCCAGCGCTGACCAGACCCACGCCTGGATCGTGGGCCGGTTGTGGAATGGCACCGACGACGCGGTCACTGACGCGGTTCTGGTCGTGCGCGACGGGAAAATCGTCGCCGCCGGTTCGCGGAATTCCGTTTCGATTCCGGCAGGTGCCGTGGTGCACGACCATTCGTCCGCAGTGATGATCCCCGGCCTGGTGATCGCCGAGACCTCGATTGGGCAACTCGCGCCCGATGAACAGGCGGTGACGCCCCAGTTCCGGGCCGTGGACGGAGTGGATCTGTTCGCCGACCATACTCGACTGCTGTCCGCGGGAATCACGACCGTTCACGTCAATCCGGGCACGCAACGCCTGATCCCGGGCCAGTCGGCCGTCATGAAACTGTTTGGCGATTTCGACCAGCGGGTTTTGCGGGAAACGGAATCAATGCAGGTCATCCTCAGTGCCGCTGCCTGGAATCCACCCACGGTTTACGAACCGCCCGTCGGAGCCAACGCCGAGGTTCGCCCGATCGAGCCGACCCGTCCGCAGCTGGCCAGTTCGCTGGCCGAAGCCGTCTCCGGGATCCGGGCTCTGCTCGATTCCTCGCGGCTGGAACTGCCCGCTTCAACTTCCGGGCAGGACCGCGAGATTCTCGGTGCCATCGCAAAAACGACCGACGGCAAAATGCCAGTGCGGATTACCGCCCGTTCAGCGGCAGAGATTTCCGCAGCAGCCCGCCTGGTCGCCGATTACAAACTGAATGCGATCCTGGTGAATCCGGAGTTCCTGAACACGGTCGCAAAGAGAACGGGTGACCTCGCCCAGCAGCTTCCTTTCACCGGATTTGTTTTGGTCCCGACTTCCGTGGTTGGCAACATCAGGGACGTCTCGATTCCTGACGAAGACGCCCGGCGGCCAGACGAGATCTGGGCGACCGCGCGGCTGCTGGCCGAAAACAGTCTGCTCGACCACGCTGCGATCGGCGGACTGTCCAACAGTGAACTCGAAGACGTCATGTTGCAGGCCGGCCTGTTGAAACGGGGTTCGATCGGCACGTCACAGATCCTGAAAATGCTGACCGCAAACGCCGCAACCATACTGGGTGTTGCCGACCGGGTCGGATCGCTGGAACCGGGCAAAGACGCCGATTTCGTCATCCTGTCGGCCGACCCGTTCGAACGCGGATCGACCGTACTTGCAACGCATGTTTCCGGACAGCCCGCCTTTGAATCGGCCAATGTACCGGCGAAAAAAACCCGCGCCCATATCGTGCGTGCCGGATCGATTTACACTCCGCACGGAATCATCGCCAACGGGTCGCTGGTCGTATCAGGCGGCCAAATCGCTGCCGTCGGCACGGACGTCTCACTGCCAGCCGACGCCGAAGTCCACGATTTTTCCGGCGCCGTGATTGTGCCGGGGATCATCGACCTGAACAGCCAACTCGGCTTTGGTGCGGCCCTCGCCGAACAGGTCCAGCTCAACGGAACCCTGGCCAACCAGCTGGTTTCCGAAGACAAAACGGTTCAGTTCGTGCGCCAGTCGGGCATCACCACTGCACTGGTCGGATCCTCGCGGATGCCGACCCCGGTGATGGCATTCAAATTGTCCGACCGTCCGCGTGCGATCAGGGACCCGGTGGCCTTGCGTTTTGATTTGAATGGCAACCTGACCAGCGTCGAGACCTCGATTCGCCGGTCGGTCAGCCAGGGAAAAGCCTACGATGATGGCTGGAAAAAATACGAGGCCCAGTTTGCCGAGTACGAAACAGCGCTGAAGGCCTACGAAGCGGAAATGAAAAAAATCGCCGACGCCGAGGCCAAAGCCAAAGCCGAGGCTGACGCCAAAGCCGCCGAAGAAGCAGCCAAAAAAGCCGCCGAAGAATCCAGAGACAAACCGGCTGGTGAAGAACCGGCCGACAAACCCGAAGGCGAAAAACCGGCGACTGCCGCCCAGCAGCCCGAGGGCGACAAGCCCGCAGAAGAACCGCCGGAAAAACCCGCGGGCTCCGGCGACGAACCACCTGCCGAAACAAAACCGGATGACGCCGGGGGCGATGCCGGGAAACCGGCCGGACCACAGAAACCGGCCGAGCCGGAAAAACCGCGCAAGGTCGACAACCTCGAACCGTGGCGCGAAGTCTTTGCCGGAAAACTTCCCGTCATCGCCGTCGCGTCACAAACCCGCGCGATCGAACTGGCGGTCAAGATTTTTGTCGATGAATTTTCACTTCCCGTCATCATCGCCGGGGCCGAAGACGCGGACCTCGCGACCGGGACCCTGAAGAACCCCAAAGTCTCTGTGGCGCTCGGACCGCAAATGTCCGTTCGCCGTGACAACACGCAAGTCAATCTGCCCCAGCAACTGGCCACCGCCGGAATCCCCTTTGGGTTCCAGTCCGGAGCCGCTTCGGGCAGCAGCCTGTTGCCGGCAGCGATCAGCGCCGCGACGTGGCGGGGACTGGGTCCGGGAGACGCCCTGAAAGCAACCTCAGCATCTCCCGCCGAATTTTTGCAACTCGGTTCGATCGGCAAACTTGCCGCCGGCCATGATGCCGATCTGGTCGTGCTCAGCGGCCCACCGTTTGATTTGGGAACCGAAGTCCTCGCCGTCATGATCGATGGCCAATGGGTCTACGAAAAAGACCAAACCGACCGACAGGAGTCGAAATAATCATGAGACCAGAATCTTTTGGAATTAAAGTCCCTGGCATGGCCCTGGCGGCGATCCTGGTTATTGCCAGCCTCGCCCTCTCCCAGGACGCCGCCGTCGAATCGGCCCCAGCGGCCGTCGAGGCAAAAAAAGAGAAGCCGAAATACGCGATCCACGTCGGCAAGATCATCACCTCCGCCGGCGAACCGGTCGTCAATGGCACGATTCTGGTTTCGGACGGCAAGATCGAAAGGATCGGACCGGCCAAAGAGATCACGGTTCCGGAAGGCTACATCGAACTCGACCACCGCGAGCATTTTGCCATGCCCGGCCTGATCGACGCGCACTGCCATGTCGCCGGATCAGGAGACCTCAATGAAATGGTTTATCAGACCAACCCCGAGTTGAGAAACTGGGACCAGATCATTCCGCACAACGACCAGCTGAAAACGGCAATTGCCGGCGGCGTTACGACCGTTTGCTACATCCCTGGCAGCGGTACCAACATGGGTGGCTGGGGGGTGTTGATGAAAACCGGACCGGGCCGTCCCGATGATGTCATCATCAAGGCTCCGGGCGTGCTGAAAATTGCCCAGGCCGGAAACCCCGAACGGCGCGATGGCGAAGTCGGATCGGGCCGCATGGGCATGAACCACGTCCTGCGGCAGACCTTGCTGGAAGGCAAGTACTATGTTCGCGACTGGGACCGCTATGAAGCGGGCGAAACGGCCAAACAGCCCGCTACTGACCTGCGACTGGAATATTTCAAACCCCTGTTCCGCAAACAGATCCCCGTCCTCGTTCACACCCAGCAGTATCAGGTCGTGCACGCCACGCTGCAAATGCTGCATGACGAAATGGGTTTGAATATTGTGATCGGACACGGTACTTTCGACGCCTACAAAATTGCTCCGGAGATTGTCAAACGCGGGATACCCGTGATGGCTGGCCCCCGCGGTTTTTACTTTGACAACGAAGAAGGCCAGCTGAAAGGCATCGTCGCCGAATACGCGGCACGCGGCGTCGAGAATCTGGGCGTCAACACGGACTCGCCCGTGATCCCGCAAGAAGACCTCTTCTACCAGGCGACGATGGCCGTCCGTTACGGATGGAGCGACGAAAAGGCCATTCGGGGACTGACGATCGAAGCAGCCAAAGCGCTGATGATTGATGACCGCGTGGGATCGCTGGAACCGGGCAAAGACGCCGACATCGTGATCACCACAGGATCGATTATCGACCCGCGAAACCATGTCGTCGAAGTCCTGATCGATGGAAAAAGCATCTACGACACCAAAAAAGACCGACGACGTTATTGATTCCGTGGCTTTTCAATCCGTGACATGACATCGCCCGCAGGACCAAAAGATTACCTGACCCATGAATACCTCTCGCAATAACTGCAGCTTGTTCAGCCTGGTCCTCGCGATCGCGCTGCTGCTGGTTCAGCCCGCATCGGCCCAGGACAGTGTTGTTCTTCGGGGCTGCTCGATCGAAACCATGGACCAGGCTGGGCGGATCGAACAGGGACAAATCCTGATTGTGGACGGGATCATTCGCGAAGTCGGCGAAACCGTGAAAATCCCGGACAACGCCCGGATTATCGACTTGAACGGCCGCACGATCCTGCCGGGTTTTGTCGATCCCTATTTTGTCGTCAATTTCAACCTCGGTGCCGAACCGGCCGCTGAAGAAGAACGCGCCGTGGTTGTGGGTGGCCGAACCTTCCGGATTCCTGCCGGGCGTGGCCGCCAGGCTCCTGTCTCTTTTGTTCGCGTCGCCGACGTCTTCGACGCCCGACCCGGCAGTTGGGATACCGCCCTTCGCAGCGGTATCACAACGGTCAACATCGTGACCAGTGGTTACGGCCAAAGCGTTGTCGGCAATCCTCTGCCGAAGAACCTGTTCGATCAGACTTTCGAAGTGAAAATTCACGAAGAGGCCAACAAGCCCGAAGAGGCAGACAAGCCTGGAGAAAAACAACCCGATGCGGGCGACACAGGTTCCGGATCCAAACCTGATTCCAGCAAGACGGAAACCAAAGCCGCTTCGGAAACTCTGATCCACCCCATTGTGCGGAAAAATGCGGGCATGCTTTTCACCACCGTTACCAACGACACGACCAGCCTGAAAACCATCCGCGACGGACTCAGGGATCCG
>JBGSVU010000437.1:0-12757 GCA_041752775.1 Pirellulaceae bacterium
TTGCTTGTGGTTACCAGGGGATGATGGCAGTTCTCCAAAGATTGCCTGCGAGTTGAGAGACCGGAATGTGATTTGCGAAATTCATGGCAATGAAATCCGGGTTGTCGAATGCGGGATTACGGGAAAGCCTGTTTCCTGCTCAGAGGATGGCAAGTATCTGTTTATCTGCTCGAATGAAGACTCTCTTTTGCGCCGCTTCCCTGTTGGTACAGGAGGATCAGCCCGGTCCGACCTGAACATTCGCCTGCCGTCTGACGTCGATGCAAGTTCCTGCATTTTTGCAAAACCATTCACCCATCTTTTTTGTACGGAAGGTTATGGAACCTGGTCTGTCTGGAAAAACGATGGCCGCAAGTTGACTCAATTGAAGTCCATTGAATTGTCCACTTCAGCATCCTATGCCACTGGGGACTTGCGTGATCGTAGCGTGACCATTGCGATCGAGCCAGACAACGAACGATTTCACCTGATGCGATTTAATGACAACGGTGACTTAGAGCAAATTGCCCGCTGGTCCAATGTTGAAAGCCCAGAAGGGATCGCTGTCTCACCGGACCGGAACTACTATGCCGTTGCGTACGACGAGGGTACGATCCTCGTTCGGGCCGGCTCAGCAAGAGCAGTTCCTGGGAAGTCTTCGAACGGATCACCGGACTGAAATAGAGGCAGACTTCGAGTCATTTGTTTCCGTCCGCAGGGCATCAACTGAAATTGGGCAGTAGATCGGGAACATTGCCGGTGCATTGCCGGTGCCAATTCAATTCAATACCATTCCATCAGAATCCATGTCGGGGGTCTCCATGAATTCAAGTGTCGCAATTCGAATAACGGTGGGACTTATGCTTGCAGTCGTCACCTTTACTTCGACGGACAAGCTGGCTGGTCAGGACCAGTACTTCCCGCCCCCGCCCCCGCCGTTGACCGAACCCGGGATTCTGTCAGCTTTTATTTCGTGGCTCGATGTAGGGCCTTCCGAAGACAGCTCTCTGCCGGGGATCGGATCCATGAGCGAGATCCGGATTTCAAACGACAATCGCCGTATCTGGCTGGGATACGGTCAGGATCTGAACCAAAGTTACTTGATACAGCTCGATTCCGGGAAGTTTGTCGAGTACACCACTAAACTGGGCGAGCAAATTGAGTCGCGCTCAGCCCGTCCATTTGCCAGGCCGGGGCATCCCGGCCGGGATCGGGTATTAAGTCTTTCCAACAGCGGTGGAAGCGTCCTACAGGTAACTTCAAAGGGCTTTTTGATCAAGGGCAACAGGGGGCAACTCGAGGTCGTCGATTTCGAACACAGTCGGGTGACGCCTGTCGTTCAGGCAGACTTTTCCCGCTTCGAGTGGCTAGAGGGAGAAAACGTGGTCTTTCGAAATCCGAATGACAATTTGTATTTGATCCACAACCTGAAGAATGGCCAGAACATGCAAATGCCGGCTTGCACCGACCAGGAGTTGATCGCGTTTCGGGCTGGTGGTTCGACACTGGTTGGAGCGTATGTTTATCAACGCGGTATCAATTTCCACCGCATCGACGTGTTGGGCAGTTCCCGCTCTTCCGCGTTGTCGTTTGGCGAGAGCGACGACAATGGTGCCCGCTGGGGGAAATTCGTGAACGATGACCATTGGTTTATCTATGCCGATCCCAGAAATCGCGAGGGCGATGGAGTTCAATGGGTTGTAATCGATGTGGAGTCGTGCAAGGAAATCCAGAGATTCAGCGCACCCAACCATTCAAGATGCTCTTGTCAGACCAGTCTGGACGGAAAGCGTATTGTTTTTGTATCAACCTGGCTTGAAATGGGTGTCATGGTTTACGACGTGATCGACAACCGGCTGGAATTGGTGGCCAGCAAAGACTCCCATCCGGAATTGTCATTTGCGCTGAACGAAGAAACACGTTGCTGGAATCTGAGCGAGGACGGTGCGCTGGTTGGATTCGTGAATCAGGGTTCGGGGGGCAGGGCCGGAGTTCTGCGACTGGAAGAGTTGATCAGTAATCGTGGCGCAGCCCATACCAAATAGTGAAGATTTCCAAATGACCACCGACAGCCGGTTGATCCTTGTGCCCTTGATGTCCGGGACCGGGCCGGCGGCAGCCTGCGAGTTCGACTCTGAATCTGGCCCTTACGGTTGAATGATGGTCGAATTGACCGGGCCCGGATCCAGTTGCATTTGTGTGTAATTGAGTGCCCGGTGGAGGTCGTCTCTGGCCGTTGATTTTTCGGAATGGTCCGATCCTCCGGATTAATTTGTTCCAGGCTTGGGGGAAGCCAGGGCCCGGATGCCTGGAACACGATCGGAACTGCAGTCCGACCGGAACAAGGGTGCGGAAGGTCACGGCTGCTGTTTCGTTCCATTTGAGGTGACAGTTGACCAGAGTTCTGACAAGAAGGCCAAAATCAAACGAGATCTGGAAGCCAGTGCACCACTGCAGACCATAGTCTGTACTGCGGGCCGGATTTCTGTTCAGGTTGTACCGTCCCGGAAGCGCCCAGCTGGATCGAATTGACGAACCGGAAGTGGGCGAAGGAGTATCGCGTGAATGTCCGGGTGTCACGGACAAAGACCATCGTGAGAACAAGAAGTTAACATTGCCGGGAAAACTCTTGGGCAACGCAATTTCGCCATCAACCCATGATGATGAAGACTACGAACCCGAAGTCCTCAACGGGAATATGCGACAAAGAGACCGAAGCGTTTTTCGTCGATTCGTTCATGCACCGCAACTTCGGCAAGCCAGAAGAAATCGAATTCGACCTGAACGCAACCGACCATCTGAGGCACGGCCAGCCGTCAGAACAGTTCTTTGACGGAGGCCATGGGGTCAATTGTCAATGGCAGCTTTGAATTTTTTGCTGGCGAATACCTGCTCTGCGCCAGACTTCAACCGTCCGCCATCGACGCAGCGTCAGGTCCGTGAAGATCGTTTTGCAAACCGTCAGCCCTATTCGGCAAAAATGGTCGTCGGTCCGCAGAGTGCAGCCTGGACAGGGCTTTTTTCCAGGAAAACCTGGTGACCTGTTGCGAACTGAGCGCAGTCCATCATTTGTCTGGTCTGGTGCAGGGCACGCGGCTTGTGGGAACCATCGGCAAGGAACTGCATCAGTCGCAACTGCCCCTTCAGTCAGTAGGCAGGCCCGACCGCGTTTTCAGTGAACGCCATTACGAAACGCGAGTGAGCTGATGCTGCGAGGGCTGTGTTGTGGGCAGGGCAAGACAGCTGGCCAAGAGGAGTAATCCGCGGTTCGTCATCGCATCTCTGGAACTATCGCGATTAGCCTCGCAACGGCATCAGCAACAGCAGTCTTGTGCACGCGGCACAGTAAAGACCAGATCAGGTAACGGCACGGATTCTGTTTTTGACCAGACAGGTTGCCATTTGAAGAGTGAAACCAGTAGGGATTGTGGCAAGACAGTGTGACCTTCGTTTTTATTTCGGGCGCTGTCCGGGCACGGGCTTCAAAAGAATCCAGGGACCCAGGCTGGTTGGGACTCGATTCTCTGCGAGTTGTTCAAAGTCGGAGCGATCCTCTGACCATCAGTATTCGACGATGCTTCCCCTTCCGTCGGGTTTTTCCCGGGTAACAGCAGAGAGAGCTTGCAAATTCCGTGCAAGGCAGACTTTGGGCATTTATTGGCAGGGTCAAATGCCGACCAGTTCATTTGAAAATCACTGGTTGTGCGTCGGTCGTTTAAATCCACGCCGGGACTGGCTGGTTATTCACCATAAAAACACCCACCAACCGGGTACCTTCGCGGCGCTGGATCCGGAAAATCGTGTTGGCTTCGACGACATCGCCATTCAGATTGCCGGTTTGAATCCGCACGTCATGCTGCACGCGTGCGAACTCCATTGATTCGCCGCAACGGGAAAGAAGTTTGGAACAGACTGGAGTTACTTGATGCGAGCGATAACTGACGAGCAAGCGGTCTGCGGCCGCCTCCAGCCGGTTTGCATGGAGGTCTTCGATCGCCTGGCAAAAGTTTCGGATATAATCCGCACTATGCGATCCGGCAATTTGGCTGGTAGCCTGACGGGATTTGTCAACCTGATCACCCATGGCGAATGCGATGGCGAGAACACCGTGGTTCCAGTCACTGGGGTCCTCCAGGCTGTAGGCCTGAGCTTCTTTGATGGCAGTATCGACCTCACCCCGGCGCCACAAAACCTGAAGTCGTTCGAAACGATTCATCGCGGACGACTGGATTGACGCGGCCATCAGAGTGTCATCTTCGTATTGCCCGGTTTTCCCCAGTTCCCAGGCGACCTGTCCCCGCATGTAATAAAGGTTGCTGTATTCCGGCTCCCTTCGGATTGCCTCGTCATAAACGGCAAGAGCTTCGTCATACCTTTTCAAACTGGAAAGGCTGTGTCCCAGATAATTGGCGAGGCAGACGGAATTGGGAAATTTCCGAATCGCTTCTCTCAGGAACCCGGCAGCCCGTTCGTGGCTTTCAAGTTTCAGTGCGCTGGAGTATTCAATATGGGCTTTCAAGTCATTGGGGCAGGCTTCCAGATACGACTTCGCAACCGCCAGATAATCGGGGACAGTTTCCCTGTCTGCGCAGGACCGCATCATGTTGCGAAATGCGTAAGTTTCCGCGGAAGGCATGTTTCGGGCCAGCGCATCCGCCTCGGCAATTGCCAACTGACTTCCCTGCGCCAGATGAACCATGGCAATCTCACAAAGTCGCCCGTAAATGGAAGGGTCCGAAGCAAATTCAGGACGCAGTTTTTCAATTGAAGATCGGTCACCCATCATATGGTGATACATGACCAGCAAGAAAATTTCGGCAGGTTCCAGTTGTGCCGGGTTCAGATCCCTGAGTTCAGAATAGATCGGGTCAAAGCGGTAATCCGCATACAACTCCATGAGGCGAGCGGTACGCGCATTGCCGGAAACAGGTGTAATCGGGGGCGGCACCAGCAGGCCACCGCTACGGTCTCCGTCCATGCGAACCAGGACACTTCTTTCCTGTTTCACGAGGTCGGTGGATTGGGCCCATAATGGAACCGCATGCAGTGCGACTCCACCAGTCAACGATAACAGGGCGATTGCATAAGTTGGCGTTCTGCAGTTGCGAATTCTGATTTTCATCGGGCACCCCACCTGTTTATCTGAAACAAATCCCCGAGGAGAACTGGACTGCAGAGCCAGATCAGTACCAGCGAATGGAAAAACTGCCCGTGGAATCGAAATTGTAATCGGAAACAATCACGAGAAACTTCCCGAACTGGCTGCTCGAAAAACTGTGAATAGAGCCAGCGTTGAACAGGCCATACGACTGGCCCGTGGGTGCAATCACTTCGTAAACCGGATTGTATCCGGACTGGTTGCTGGTAGCGCGGACGTCGAGACTGAAGGCCTGACCAGAGTTGCGTGTGACGGTGAATGTCCGTCGTTCAAACGTATCCGCCAGAGTGCGATTAACAACAGAGTTGTAGGCAAGTGCGACTGTATTCGGGCTGGCCGGACTGACTCCCAGCAGGCTGACTTTGAATGCTCCCTTTTGTGCGAGGTTATCGTCCTGCACCTGCAGCATATAATAACCCGACTGAGGCATCTGAAATTCGAATTCTGCCGCGCTGGAGTTTGTCCACAACGTCTTGTACAACACCCCCGCAGGGGTAAACAGCTCGGCCACCGCTGAATAACCTGCCTGGGTCGCCTGGCTTGAGACGCCTATCCTGTACGTCTGTCCCGAGAAGCCCGAGAAATAAAACTGTTTCTTGTCCAGCGGCAAGTCAGTCGTTCCCGAAACCACCCCACCGTTGACCAGGGGTTTTGCGTTGGGGCTGATCGGATTGATGCTTTCCAGTCCAATGCTGAACGCGCCTTTCTGGACGAGGTCGTCGTCCTGGACTTGCAGGAGATAAAAACCTCCCTGTGTCAATGTCAGGCGCCGGGCGGCACTGTTTGTTCCGGCCCAAAACTGTTCTACATACTCACCAGCGGGGTTATAGAGAACAGCTTTGGCCAGAAAACCTGCCTGAGCCGGAGTGCCATTGATCGCGATGTCAAACTTGCTGCCGGGAGGCGAGTAAAACCGGAACTGTTTCTTGTCGATTGGTGAATCAATTGAGCCGAAGACAATTCCACCGCGGACCAAAGGCTTGCTGTCAAAACTCCAGGGACTGATTCCTTCCAGTCCGACAGTGAAATTCCCTTTTTCCGTCAGCCCGTCATCAAAGACCTCCAGAATGTACCTTCCGGTCTGCGGCAGGCGGACTTGTCTGTTGGCGGAGTTTGAATTGGCGTAAAAGTTTTCGATTAACTCACCACCGGGACTGAACAGGCGCGCACGGGTCAGATATCCGGCCTGAACAGGTGTTGAAGTGATGGCCACCTCGTAAACGGAGTGCATGTTTCCGTAAAAGGTGAACTGCTTCTTTTCGAGTGGAGACGAGATAGTGCCCGGAACCACTTGGCCAGGCGTCAGTGTCAGGGCGTTCTGCGAGGGAGGATTGGTTCGTTCCAGGCCTATCGAATAGGAGCCCGTTTGCCGCAGGTCATCGTCACTGACCTGGATCATGTGAAATCCGGATTCCAGATCCCTCAAAGTCACTTCCGCAGAATTGGAATTGCTCCATAACTGGCGGAGAAAAACTCCGCTGGGGGAGAAAAGCCTGGCCACGGCGTGAAAGTTGTTGACGCCACTGTTCTGGAAAATGGCCAATTCAAAACTTTGTCCACTCGAAGCCCAGAATATGAACTGGTCCTTTTCGAGTGCCCTGCCAATCGAACCCGTGGCAACTTGCCCGTTCAACAGGCCAGTTGGCCCAAGACTGACTGGATTGATACCTTCGTATCCAATGGAATAGGATCCTGTCGCCGCCTGATAAGCATCCCGGACGCGAAGCTTGTAGAACCCGTTCGCTTGCAAGTCGACTAACTCATCTTCGGAATTGGAATTGGCGTAAAGGGTTTTCACAACATTTCCACCCGGCTCAATCACTTCGGCCATGGCCTGAAAACCCGCCTGGCTCGTCTGCGAATTGAGCGCCAACCCCACTCTTGAGCCCGCCGTAGCATAGAAATAGTGGGTATCGACTTCCCCGGGAGATCCAATCGCGTCATCATGAATACTGCCAGGCGACAAAGTCGCCATCAACTGGCGTGGTTCCAGACTGCCGTAGTTGAACGTCTGTGCGGCAGAATTTGCTTTCCGCCGTTTGGTGTGTGATTTCCCCGTCATAAACCGCAGCGTTCTGGAAATCAGGGTTTCTTCAGGAAATGTTGTACGAGACGGCTTGCTGTGACGTGTCATTCGTTAGGCTCCTGCACGCGGGAATTAAACCAGCAATCGCATCGGCTCGGCGGCCAACCGCCAAACGATCATGGATTCCTGACTCTCCAAGATCACGTTCGGCGGCAACGAGCGGACAGCGATTCTCCAAAAATCCCGTCAACTTTGCCGGGAGGGACAACAAATCAGCCAGACTGGGGGGCAGGTTCCCGCCCGAACCCCAGGGAAACCCCGGAAACGGCTTGGGAATGGCATCTCTAAAGTGAGGTCTGGTTCTCCAATTCAGTCAAAAACCGGACTACCTCTCAGATTCCAGATCGCCACCGAAGAACAGACTGCCCAGTTTCTCCCGGATCAGTTTCATTTTCCGGCGAACGGTTCTTTCCGAGACTGGTACGACGAGCAAGTCCCCGATTTCATGGAAATCATGCCCCTCCATCCGCATCAGAAAAATCTGCCGTTCCTGGTCGTCGAGGCTACCCAACAGGATTTGCAATGACTCTTCAAAGGCGGCAGCGTCCGCAGGGCCCGGTTCGGGACGCGCCAGAATCGCACTTGCTACTTCAGAAACTTCACCGTCGATTGATCGGGACTGGGTATTGAAATGGCGGACCTTGTTACTGATTTTTCTCTTGGCTATTGTCACCAGCAATCGCCAGAATTCAGCATCATCTTCGAATTTGAACTTTCCTTCCTTGAACCGGCGTACGACCGTTCTGAAAACGGTGCCGGCCACATCGTCCGAATCAAATTTGCTTTTCAGACGGCTGGAAATCCTGTTCTCGGCCATCCGGACCAGTTTTGGAAGATAGGTCTCGAACAATCGATTCAGATCTTCATCAGGCATGGAGATTGGCGATTCCTCCATAGCTCCCCCGTTTTTTGAGGACTGTGTAAAAAAATGTTACAGGTGCTGCAATGCCACAATTCTAGCAGTTTCATGTCCGGTAGCGGAAGCATCGGCGCAGCCTTTTGGCTGGTCCACGCCAATATTCCAGAACGCAGCGTTTCGTCGGCCAAGTCAGCCTTTTCGGCGTTCGCCGCGGTTCCCCGGCAAAAAACCAAGTCTAAAGCCCAAATCGGCTGACTTAAACGGGCTTTATCCGTTTGTCCAAAAGAGATTTTTCATTACAGACAATCGAGGCGGCAGGAACGGGAACTGGTCCAACCGGGTTGCCTGGGTCAGGTTTTATTCAACCAGAGGTCGCTGGAAACCAAGCACGCGGTTCTCAAAAGAAATGGAGAACGGAAATTCGACCAGCTGTTTTTGGTCGGGCGCAACCGGAATTCCGTTGTCGAGGGAAAAATGCCGATTGCTGCTGGTGTTGTGGACAAAAGCCAGTCTTCCAGCGAGGACCTCGACCAACACCTGATTGCGGCTAATGGTGTTGTCGGCCAATAGCGTGCAAATCAGTTTTTGCTTCGGTTGCTGCAACAGGACCACCGGGTCGGGCTCGTTTTGGGACTGTCGCCCAATATGCAGCCGGGTCCAGAAATGGGCCTGAAGCAGTGTTTCCGGACCCTGCCGGAATGCGACCACGGGCATCAGCTTCAGGAACCGGCCCAGGTCTTTTGCAGGGATCCCGTACTGCTCAGGTGCTGGTGCGTCACCAAAACGGCTACGATTCCTCAATTCACTGGTCCCCAGCGTTGACCGGACCGTTTCACTCTGTTGATCCGCCGGCAACACTTCAGCATATTGGGTCCAACCGGGTATTGGAGCTTTGACCCAGGTGAAACTGGCGGGATCGTTCCGGTAGGCCAGCCCTACCTGATTTGACCAGTCCCGCCAGCGATGTTCCATATCGATTTGGGCGATTTCCAGAAACAGTTCCAGAAATGAGTCCGTCCCTGGCAAAGCATGGGAGGCGGCAAACATGCTGAGATCTCCAGGTGTATTCCCCGGCACCCACTCTTCTTCAAACTGAACACAGATCGCGTCAATTTCGCCCAGTGTTAAATCAGTTTTTGCCATTCAAATGATCCGGCGGGTTTAAAAAGTTGAACGAATTTCGTTTTATCCAACCGCACTTTAACTGGACAACGCCACTTTTGATTTGGCGTCAGGGCGTTAGCCCGTTAGCCCCGGATGGTTGCAGGCGGAACCGTGGTTAACCCCAAGACCGCTGATTGGGTCGATAAAACGCTGTGTTCTGAATCATTCACGCTGTTCAGCTAAGGCCGGGAGCCGCACCTGGAAACTATCGACAATTCCTGACACTGCACACGACGGTTCTGCCGCAATCGCATGAATGGCCGGGTCATTGGGGTTCCTGCAACGGCTCTCGAAACATGAATGCCGATTTCCTGCCGAATCGTGACAAATTTTTCTGCCTTTTTCCATCCCGCCCATCCCGGCAATCGACTTCGGAGCCACCCGGACAAATGGGCGATCTCCCGCTGTGACTGCGAAGATCCCGAACCGGACTCCCTTGTTGCAGAGTGGTCGCAGCAATCTGTGCCTGAGGTTTCGCGGTCCCTTGGTGCGGACCACCACGCCTCCACTGGCTCCAGGGGTTATGAATTGTCGTTTATATTGAATTGCACAAACCTGCTGGCCTGAATGATTCTGTCAGGCCCAGTCAAAGCATTTACAGTCAGGGCCAAACCGGACTTCCCAAACTTCCCCAAGTCCATTCACCCAAGAGCGTTGGATAATGTCCCTCGAAACCAGTTATCGGGCCTTGTGGTCAAGCAGCGAATCGCCGCCGGACATCGTTCGTTTTTTGAACGAGCACCAGCTCGCGGAACCCCAGCAGTTTTTGGCAGTGCTCCGTATCGATCAAGAATATCGCTGGCTTTCTGAACGGCCGTTGCGAGTCGAGGACTATTTGTTGGCACTACCAGACCTTCCGGCCGGAATCGACTGGAAACTGCAACTGGCCATTGGCGAGTTCGCAGCCCGCCGCGACACCGGGCGCCCGATCAGCGAAGCCGAAATCAGCTCCCGCTTTCCTGACCTCTCCGACACGCTCCGCGACAAACTCCTGCATCCGGATCGCGTTAGCGACGGTTCCCCTGACGACCAACTGACAACCGATGTTAGCGCACGGCGGCTGATGCGACCGGCGCCTGAACATCCAGCCGCATCAATCGGGCAATTCCGAACACGGGGGTTTGCGAGCCACTCGTACTGGTCAGGCCTTTGACCCTTACTCAACGGTAACCTTCATTACCCCGGCTGGTATTGGTGTGGAGCAACGTGGGCGGTATCGCCTGGACCGGATCGTGGGCGAAGGAAACTTTGGCCGCGTTTATTTGGGCTACGACGACCGGTCCAAACAATAGCTGAAAACGAACTGTCAAATCAAGAAATTCAGTGATTTCCGCGAGTTTTTTCGGCGTTGTATTGTTATTCCTGACCCTCGCATCGGGACACCCGATAGACGCAAATGTCTGTGAGCAGCCATCCGACCTTCCGTCTTGTGACACGCAAATGGGAGATTGGCGGACATTGAACACAATTTCCCCGGACGTCACGATTCGGATCCTGGTGGCGGAAGAAGGTTCGCCAGCTCCATCGGATGTCTACGTGATCTGTCATGGAATGGGCGGAACTTCGGCAGGCGACCGATTCGAATTGCTTGGCTTGAGCCTTCGTGAACTCGACGCTGGATCAACCGTGGTATTGATTGACTGGAGTCCGCTGTCACAGTCCAAACTGTTTGGTTTTCCCAATCCGCGGGTCGTGGCGAACCGAATCCCGGTTGTTTCCGATGCCGGTTATCAGGCTTTGAAGAATCTGAACGTGGTTCCGGAAAATATGACGTTTATTGGCGAAAGTTTCGGCAATAATGTCAATTCCCGGATCTCTGAGAAATTCGGATCCAGCTCACTGGTACTGGCGTTCAACCCCGCTAATCCATTGGGCGGAGGGGGCAGTCTGGATTTGACACGATCCTCGCGCAAAGCCTGCTCTTTCCACACTCGATCATGCTTTGACTCGATTCAGGCCATCGCACATCACGACGCGCTCATGACCATGTCCGGTGACGTCAGCATGGCCGATCAGCATACCTGGGGCGTGCAATGGCTGCGGGAACGAGTCGAGCGCCAGGAAACCCACTGGTTGACACTTAATCTCAATCTGCCAGTGGCCCATCCCGACTATTTTAACCTGGTGGTCGACCCATCCGGAGTGATCGATAAAACACCCCAGCCTCGAATAGTCCCGAATTCGACGCCCGATGAGTCGCAATTTGCCGAGCGAAATCAGGAAGGCAGTGAGTATCCGCAACAGGGATCTTTGACGGAGATGGCCGCTATTCTGTCCCGTTAGTGATCTGACTGTACCGGGAATCGCGAATTCGCCCAAACGACTGATTGGACCAATGAAACGCGGCATCCCGGGCAGCGGTCTTGTTGCGATGGGTAAACACCTGGCAGGCCCGGGAAATTGCACGCAAAAAGGATTGCAAACAGGATTTGAGTTCCTTCCCGAAGAAGAACTGTATCATTCTGTTTCAACCTGCGGAGAATGCGGTCTGGAAAAGAGCCTCAATGATTAACCGCACAACACCACTTCGAATCAGCCGTCCGGGTGGTCTGGGTGTGAGCCCCGGTTTCATGACGGGGGCCCTGGCCAACGCCCTGGCGGCTGATTTGACTGATGAAACGCCATATCCTTTAATCTGGAATCCTGACACCGTTCAGGCCGGCTGGCGACTACCGCCAGGCGATCCGGCTGGGCACTAATTTTCCAGTTCGTCCAGCGCACTTTTCCAGCGGTCACTGTCCGCCTTTTTTCCCAGCGCCGTGGCGGCTTCAATCAATTGCTGTAAAGCCAGTGCCAGATGTTTTCGACGCACGTGCACCGGGATGGCATCTCGACAATTTTCAAGTTTGTCGAATCCCGTTACCAGTTCTGTGTATGTAACGTCGCTGTTGGCCTGGGCAGAGATTGCGGCAGCCAATGAGAAAACCGTAACAGCTTTCGGCCAGTCATCCACCGGGACCATGGACTGTATTTCTGCGCTTTCCCGCAACAGGGCCTCGGCTTCACTCATCAACTTCAGCGCGAGACAGGCGCGTGCCGCAACAGTCAGACCTTCGGCCAAATCTCCGGAGGGTCGGGAATGGACTTTGCGCAGTTGCCCGAGATACCTCTCGACTTCGGCCCTCATTCGTTCCGAATCGAATCTGTGGACAAATGCTTCAAGCAGATGCCCGCCAATTACCAGTTGAGTTGCCGGATGCGTGGTGCGAGCGAGTGCTTCCTGAAGGCGTTCGATGCCTTGATCGATCTTCCCGGCGTCTTTGAGGTTGATTCCCAGATTTATCAGTGTCGCCGTCACAGCCGGGCTGTCATTTCCGTAGAGAGGGATTTGTCGCTGCAGAACTTCTTCGTACCCTTTTACCGACCGCGTCAGTAACGTAGCTGTCCAATCTGCGCGAGGTGATCCGGGGCCGGAAGCGGGGGCTTCGGCTGGGCGCGAGGTGATTTGGTTTAAAGCAGGGATTTAGTAGGAAATGGGCGCTGCCTGCTGCACTCAGTGATGCGAGACGGG
>JBGSVU010000438.1:0-3579 GCA_041752775.1 Pirellulaceae bacterium
CCCGTCTCGCATCACTGAGTGCAGCAGGCAGCGCCCATTTCCTACTAAATCCCTGCTTTAAACCAAATCACCTCGCGCCCAGCCGAAGCCCCCGCTTCCGGCCCCGGATCACCTCGCGCAGATTGGACAGCTACACCCGGAAGGCATCTTCAGGAGTATCAAAAACCCCAACTATGGCGTCAATGGTTGTTCTGTCATCAATTGTTTTGTCTGGTTCCATAACACTGCTTTCTGGTTGACTGACTGGGCTGTCCGCGATCAGCCTTATGGCGTGATCGCAACGGATACAATCCGAAAATCGGTGGCATTTGGAGAATTAACGCCAAAAGGCCCACCACTTTCTTGGGTAAAACATCGGATAAATCACCACCAAAACCATGGCACCAAGAATCGCGACTATCCAGCCGTACCAGTTGTGGCTTGCCAATGTGAATGGCGCTTCAGACGCTCCCTGGATGAGTGAATAGAAAAACCCTCCCACCAACGCGCCGACGATGCCCAACAGAATGGTCATCGAGGTGCTCATGCTCTGCCGCCCCGGCACCAAAAACCGTGCGCACCAACCAACCAGCAATCCACATGCGATCCAACTGAGAATGCTTCCGATGCTCATCGGTTCCACCTTTGATTTGAAAAAAAATTGCTTGTTGCCCGCTTCGACCGCCGTCCGCTTTGTTTACTGATCGATCGTCGAAAAAACACGTTGTCTGGTCACCACTTCGCCCCATGCCCATAAGTCACTGATCGCCGACGTCTTTCGCATCGTTCTTCTCATCGCCCTTTGCATCGCCGGTCAGATCAATAGCCTTTTCCTTGACCGCATTGGCATCGTCTTTTATCTTGTCCTGGTCCACGGTCAGGTTGAGTTCGACTTTATTGCTCCCCTTGTCGGAGTCCTGACTCGACACTGTGAGCCAGCCTCTGTAGAAGCCCACTGCGACCAAGATGATCGTCAAAACAAGCACCAGCAAAAAAAGCTTCTTCATCGTAAATCTCCGTCCCAATTAACTGTCGTGATTCGTTGCATTGGCCGGCATCAGAGCGAGCCACCATTGCCGCGGGGTTTTTTCTGTTTTGGTTTTATTTGCGAATCTGGCTTGGGAGCTTCGGGCCGCGTTGGCGGTATTTGGCTTTTGTCAGGATTTGGCGAGTTCGCCACAATCGGGGATATTGGCAATTTCCCTTTGCCCCTCTGGAATTCCCGGTTGGGTTTGGACTGATCCGATCCCTTTTTTGCAGACTTTTCGGCGGATTTATCGGCAGGTTTGGATGATGACCGATCTGTAGACTGAGCAGCCGCCTGGTTCTCCAGCGTTTGTCGCTGCTGGCGGAATTGATAGAACTCATTCTTGCGTTGAATGATCTGTTGCCGTTCTGTCGGGTCTAGTGTTTGCAATCGAATCGACTGTTCTTTGAATTTGGCAAGTTCGTCGAGTGAGGCGATGACCGCATTGTTTTGCCGGCTCGTATGATTGGCCGACGAAGTGCGTGCTTTTTGATCCGACCAGGTGCGCGGAGGCCGCGCCTCTTCATGTTGTTGGAGTTGGGCGAAATTTGCTTCCAGATTGGGCTGCCATTGGGGAACGTTTCGCTGTTGCCAGCGCTGCTGGGCGTAAAACGGATCGTATCCGGAGTTGCCCGAATTGTACGAAAACCATGGGTGGTAACCATTGGAAGCGTACGTCGAACCGTAGTAATCACCGAAGTAATAGTGTCCGTAGCTGGGTCGCAGGAACAGGTGGTTGGTAAACACGGACGAATTGATCACGGTTACGGGCGAATAAGTAAATCCGTTCTGCGTATGGACGTGCGAACTGAAATATACAGGCGCAAACAGTACTCCGCGGCGATTGACCGAGTAATCGTAATAGCCATCGACAAAAACATAACCACGAGGCGTCCATACGTAATGCGCAGGAACCCAGTCCCAGTCGGCCTGTCCGTTCGCCCAGTAACCAGGTCGCCACACATAGCGGTTTTGTTGCCAGATCCAACACCCCGGCAGCCAAATTGTGTCGGCCGAAGGCGCATTGATGTTGGGACCGTTCTCGACGGAAGCTGGCGGCTCGGGCAGGTATTCAAATTCACTGGCGTTGACGTCGGCCCAATAACCGGATGTCCATTGAGCGCCCTGTTGAGCACCCTGATCCGCGCGACCCCAATATCCTGGTACCCACTGGCGACCCGGCGGGAGAGCCCGCCAAATTCCACTGACCCACAAGAAATCGGTCCGCTCGTCATCCCAGGCCCAATAACCAGGAATCCAGGCCACGTTGGTCCCTTCCGGACGTTGATCCGGCGGCAACTCTTCAATAGCTTCCGGAGGTGCTTTGGGTGCCACCAATCCAGGTTCGGTATCGAAGGTCACCGTTTCCGCGAAAGCCTCATGCACCGGCCCGCGTGTCAGGACTTCGATTCCGTCGATATCGACCGGTAGACCCCTCTGTTGGGCCGATGCCGTATTCAAACCAAAAGTTACGCAAAGGACCACCAGCGTGGCCACGATGCTGCAGTTCACGCAACGAGGAATGCTCATTTTTATTTGTCCGATAATTTGTAATTTCAATTCCCGAAATTTCTACACATGGCAGCCGACGGGGTACTGATCAAGGACCAGTACCTCGCGTTTTGCTGCAACAACATTCTCCGCAGTCACGCGAATTCTCATTCCCGAGAACCGCACATGCGACTAGTGGTTTGTCAACGTTCAATTTTAGGATTAGCCGTTTTGGCGCTAGCCACGGTTCCTTCGCAAAAACCGGGGCTAGCGCCCAAACGGCTGATGGAATCAACCCTAACTTCTATCCCTGACAAACCACTAGAAGCAGTTGTTCTGGACATGTTGCTTGATCAATTTCTTCAGCTCATTGATGTTCTGTTGCTCCTGCGACTTGGCACCATTCCAGAACTTCTGCAAGTCCGGCTGGCCTTCCGCATTGGCGATGTACTGGTCATACCTCCACAGACAATCCAGCCGCCGGCTCAGATCGTGGACCAAATCGTGGTCGTGATCGTCCATCCCCCGGGTCTCGCCAATGTGTTCGTATTCCTTGTCGGTTGCCTTCTCGGTAGTCGTAGACATGCTGAGTCTCCCATTTGATTAAGAACCCATCCCAAAAGTTGTCTGACCCTCTCTGGTTTTCAAAGGGTTTGACCCATTTGGGATAAGCAGTAAAAGTCACAAACGCATTGCGATTACGCACCGGGCAAGCCCGACGCGTTCGATCAGCGCATAAAAAAACCGATGAAGCGAGCCACCCGTGGGTGTTTCGCTACATCGGTTTACTATTTAACAAGCCTCCCTGGCACAGCCAGGTTGCTCTTTATCCAGTCATCCGTAATTGCGTTGCCAAGGCAAAAGGTCCAGTGAAAAATCGCTGTCTCTTTAGCCCCAACCGGCATTATTGTACCGTTTGGCGTTGCAAAAACAAGGACGCGGGGTGCAATTCCATTTTGACCCGGGAGGCATTGGGAATTCAACTGGAGTCCGGGCGGTTTGCGGGGGCTGGGTTGGTAGAGCGTGAATTGTATTGATCGGGTAATCTGAAGGCTTTTGATCGCAGTAGCGCAGGGAGGCGC
>JBGSVU010000439.1:0-2288 GCA_041752775.1 Pirellulaceae bacterium
GTATTCTTTCCAGCTGTCCAGCAGGTCCGCCGGCGGTTTCTTCTGCAACCAGGAACCGAGCAACTCAAAAGCCGCGGAAGAGTCTTCGATGCCGTTTTCGCGGGCCGCTTTCAGGATTGCATCCCGTTCGTTTTCCTGCACCACGCCGTCGGCCCAGGCGACTGTAACGAGGGGCACCATGGTGACGCAGATCAGGGTTTCGCTGCTGATCTGCTGCGCGGTCAGTTTCTCCAGTACTGCGGGATCGGAGATGCCCGTGGCCGCAGAAAGGTGGCTGGCCGATTCCTTGCTGGCCAGGTCGCGTTGCATTTTCTCCATCAACTCCCGGTCGAGCTGGTGGAAAAAGGCGTCTTCGAGGGACTGGCCCCGTTCGTGAAGTTTGTCTGACATGGTAACCGCAACAAAAGGGTTTGACAGGAAAATACCCATGCTAAAATGTCCGATAGCCCGCTGGAAGGGGCCATCTGGCCGGCCCCCACCCGCGCTGGAACTTCGGTGGAATTCCCAACATTTTCCGGCAATTCTCCCGGATCGAACTATACTTTTTAGAGTCTCATCCATTCCGTTTGGGGGCTCTGTACGGGGGCCCAGTCCAGTCCCTGATTCCGCTGTCCGCCGTTCCTGGCGTGGCTGCGGGATTTGTACCAGTTCGTCCCGGGAGTAACCGGTTTCGTCATGCGCCACACCGTTTCAGTTCTGCTGTTGTTGTTTTCGTTTTTTGTGACGGTCATTCCCTGTGGAACGACCCAGGCCCAGTTTGTTGACAGCGCCGAATCGCTGCAACTGTCGCTGCGGCGGATGAACGCCTGGATTGGCACGGGTGCCAATGCCGAACAGTGGCGTCAGACGCTCTGGCTGGGAGCACTGGAGACCGAGGCCGCGCGGGGATATTCCGCCGACCCCCAGATGCTGGCCACGATCCTCGATCGTTTTGACGTCCATACCGGAAAACTGGAACATCCGGCTTTTCAGGATGTGCGCCGCAACCTGGCCAGTCATCTGGCCACAGTCCGCGAAGCTGCGGGCACCGATCTGGCATGGATGATTGCCCAGTCCCGGTCGGCCTTTCGCAAACCGGGGCAGGCCGATGTGGAACGGGCGCGCGACGAATTGCTGTGGAACATCGCGTTGATGCAGCGCCAGTATGAAAAAACCATGGCGTCCGGACCGCGCGCGGAAATTTACGACAGTCTGGACCTGTACGGTTTTGTCGATGAACTGAAAACACTGGAAATTGAAACCCTGATTCCCGTCGATCAGGTTTCACTGGGCGACGACCAGCCCGCAGTCCCTTCCGAAGATACGGAAACCGAAGAACAGCGTCAGGCCCGGATTGCCCGGGCCGAAAACGACCGCCAGGCCGAAGCCCAGACGCAGGAACAGGCCAACCGCGAGAGGAACACCAACCGCACGCGCCTGCTGCGTTCGCTGCTGGCGCGCGTTCGCACCTTCAATGACCAGACGCTGGAACAGCCTGACATCTGGATGCTCTCGACTGCAGTATCGCTGGACCGGTTTGTTCGCCTGGTCGGCGCGGCCACTTCGACGCAAACGGAAACGGAGTTCCAGAACTCGCTCAACGTCCTCGAAGAAAACCTGCTGTTGCTGGACGATCCCGCGCAGTCCCGCGCTGCCATCGCCGCCGGTGACGCATTGGGCAAACTGACTCATGCCCTGCAGGTGCCTGGTTTGGTCGCTGCCGTGCGGCGGCGTTATGCACAACCGAACATGGACGTTGCACTTTCGACGCAACTGCTTTCGGCAACCGTCAACCGGACCAATTCGGAGTTGTTGCCCGTCGAGGAAATCATTCTGGGCAGGCTGCTGAGAGGATCGGCGGTTTCTGACACGAACGTGGCGCTGGAGTTTTTTGACAACCCGCATCAGGTCAGCGCCAGCATTCACCTGACCGGAACCGTCAACTCCAGCACGACCACCCGGCAAGGCCCTGTGACAGCTTCCTCGGGATCACTGGGAATCATCGAAGCCCGCAGGAACATTCACGCCAACATCGGCGGTTTTTATGTGACCGATCCGGTTGTGGCGGCCAATGTCAGCTCGCAGTTTCGCGGGGTGGACTGCCGGCTGCGGCTGGTTCAGCGGATCGCGCAGCAACAGTATCAGCGCGACCGGGAGCGGGCCGAAGGGATCGGGGCCGCCCGGACGGAAGCGCGCGTTGACGAACAGTTCACCACACAAACTGACGAGGCACTGCAGAACGCCCGCAAGCAGCTGGCAGAGGTGCGGCCCTCCCTGTTTGAGTTTGGGCGCTGGGTTCCGGAAATCGC
>JBGSVU010000440.1:0-1693 GCA_041752775.1 Pirellulaceae bacterium
TTCTTTCACAGGTCCCGGGCGTATGTATCGGGCGGATTTCACTCCCGATGGGTATCAGTTTCAATTCGCACGCCGGGGCAGTGGACTGGATTCAGTCCCGGTTTGCGGCGGGCCGTCCGGCGACACTTTATTACGACGAAATTCGCACGCCAACCTATGTCGAATGCCTGGCCGAAGTCTGCGAAGACCTGCTGGCCAGTGATTTGACGGGGCTGTGGCACCTCGGCGGGCCGCGCTGCCTGTCCCTGCACCAGATTGCACAAATCGTGAACCGTGTCGGCGGATTCGATCCGGATCTGTGTTGCGGATGCTACCGGATCGAAGCCGGGCCGGTGCCGCCCCGGGCGGGCGATGTGACAATGGACTCAACCCGGATCGCTGCCGCACTCGGTCGCGATCCGTTCGCACCCTGGCCACTCGCACCGGAACTTGTTCCGGATGGACGCGACTGGCACCACGACCGCAGCGGTTTTGGCGGCAGCCCCGAACTGGTTACGCGGCTGCTGTACCAGCGCACGCGGCTGGACGGCACGGCGGTTTGAAAGCAGGGCAACCCGGCGAAAACTATTGGGGACTGTCGGCGCGGATCAATTTCACGATCTCGCCCTCGGCCGGAAATCGCGAAACCCTGTATTTTGAAAAAATCAGCTGGCCATCGACAGTCACATCAAAAATGCCTTTACCGCCCGGAACCAGTTCGGCGGTTTCGCCCAATTCCTGCTTCAATTCTGCAGCCAGACCGGCCGCATGGGGAAAGTAGTTTCACTGGTTGCAGTATTCGATTCGAATGCTCATGGACCGTTTTCGGGCTGGGTGGGGTAGACAGGCAGGTTGAGTTTGCCGGAGCGCGTCACTCTGTGGATCGCGTCACTCATTTGTAGAGCGCAGGGCCGGATTTGACAATCAGTTGCCCAGCTGAACGAGTTGGCGAAAACCGCCTGGGACGTACAGGCTGCCGTCGGTTGTCCCGGCTGGGGCGCAGCGGCGAAAATCCGCATCGAGTTGCTCGACAGTTGTTTCGCCCGACAGATAGCGGCCAAAACTGTGGCAGGCCGATTCGACCTGTTCCGCCGACTGGTGCACAAACTCCATGCGAAAATGACGGACGCCGCGCTCGCGAAAGCGTTCCATGAATTTCGCCGACGACTGAACCTCGGCTCCAAAAACGGTGTTGCGGCAACCCACATCGGCCAGGACCGGATGCGCCCGGCCCGATTCGTCACGCAGTGCAATCCGGTGTTTCTCACAGGGGTGTCCGCAGTTGGAACTGTCCGTCCCGCTGGACATGAACCGGCAGAATACACAATGTTCCGTATGAAAAACCGGCAGGTGATGAAAAACGGTTTGCTCCATCGTCTCGCCGTAACACGTCCCGGCCAGCTCACCAATCTGCGCCGCATTCAAATCGTAACCTGGGGTCCAGCGGACCAGGCCCATCCCGACATAGGCTTGCACGCTGAGGACGTTGGTCAGGTTCAGGCTGAAATCGCCGTGCAATTCGGGTCGGTCCGCTGCCGGGATTTTCAGCAAATCATGCAACAGCCCTCCGCTGCGAACCAGAATCGGACACTCCAGCGACAGCAGGAAACGGACGACTTTCTGTTCCTCCGGTTTCAACACGCGCGGGCTGGCTACCCGCACCGGAATTCCTGCCGCGCGAATCACGTCACAGGAGTCGCGCAGCCCGTACAAA
>JBGSVU010000441.1:0-3952 GCA_041752775.1 Pirellulaceae bacterium
CCTGGAACAGCCAATGACATGGAAGGGCGCCGAAAAGCGTGCCTTTCGCCAGAAAAAAATCCAGCGCCAAATAGCCAGACGATGCAATTCACCCGATAAATTACGTCACCTTTGCCGTTTTTTCCGATCGTAACGACAAAAGGCAATGGACGCATCCCTGGAACAAATTCGCCAATTTCGTGCAATCGCAGAATCGCAGAAAACGATTTGCATGCAATAATCCGCGATTACCTCGTTCTATTGGAACGTCGAACCAGGTTTCCTGGTTGGAGGCAGACCGACCGAAAGCAGTCTGGTCAATACTGCGCGCAAATGACCAGCCTCAACCGGTTTGCTTAAGTATTCGTCCATGCCTGCTGCCAAGCATCGTTCCCGGTCTCCCTTAAGCGCATTGGCCGTAAGCGCAACAATCGGAAGTCTTGCCTTGAGGGTTTCCTTTGCCTCGAGTTTGCGAATCTCACGGGCAGCCGTAAATCCGTCCATTTCAGGCATTTGACAATCCATCAACACCAGATCGTAGTGTTGTTTTCCAACGGCGGCCAGAACTTCTTCGCCGTTGACGACCAAATCGCAAGTACATCCAAAGTGTTTGAGCAAGTTTACAATGTAGAGCTGGTTAATACGGTTGTCTTCGGCCAGCAGAATGTGTCCGAGAATGGGACGCTGGGACTCATCGGTGGTTGCAATGCCGTGCAGTTCCGAAAACGCAGCCGATGGCATTTTCTGCCGTTCCTTGATCGAGTCGTCGTATCCTGTAACTTCCAGGTCAATTTCAAACCAAAAGGTCGTTCCGACCCCTACCTTGCTTTGTACCCCTATTTCACCTCCCATCAATTCAATCAACTGTTTGCAAATCGACAGGCCCAAACCGGTTCCGCCGTAATTGCGCGTGGTGGAACTGTCCACCTGGGAAAAGGACTGAAACAATCGTCCCAGTCGTTCTTGAGGAATTCCCACACCGGTGTCGGTAACGGCACATCGAAGCCGGATCGACTTCACTGATTCGGAAACTGCATTTACGATGATACTAACCTGGCCGGAAGGAGTAAATTTGATTGCATTACCAACCAGATTTACCATGACTTGACGCAACCTTGTGTCGTCCAGCAGCCCAATGATCCGGGCCTCAGGTGCAACATGACATTTCAGGGCCAGTTCTCTCTTTTTGGCCGAGTGAGACATGATCTGAAACACCTCATCAATAAATGACTGGATACTGCATTGGCGAACATCCAGCTCCAGCTTGCCAGCCTCAATTTTCGAGAGATCGAGGATATCGTTAATCAATTGCAGCAAGAGTTGTCCACTGGCGCTGGAAGCATTCACGAACTCGGCTTGCGAATCGTTCAGTTCGGTAGTATGCAACAGTTGATTCATTCCCAAAATTCCATTCAGGGGGGTTCGCAACTCATGGCTCATGGTTGCGAGGAATTCGGTCTTTGCCTGACTCGCCTTTGAGAGTTGTTCATTTGCAGAGATCAACTCCTCCGTGCGGTCTCGCACCCGTTGTTCAAGCGTTTGATTCAATCGACGAACTTCTTCCTCAGCCCGTTTCCGATCGGTAATGTCGATCCCTGACCCGGCCAAAAACAGCTTGCCACCAATACTGAGTCGCCGACCATTCAAAAGATAGTCTCGGACACCATTCTTCAGCTGCAGACGTCCTTCAGTCTCCGCCTGGCCTTGCGTGAACACTTCGTTTATCCTCTCTGCAATTCTTTCCCGATCCTCCTCATAGATCACGGAAAGCGCATTGGTCTTGCGCATCTCATCCGAACTCAAATCGAGCAGGTCCTGCAACGTCTGGTTCCAGCGTACATAAAATCCGTTCTGGTCCAGGACATAAAACAATCCCGAGACATTCTCAATCACGGTTGTGGTAAACGCATTGGCCTCCCGAAGCGCCATTTGATCGCTATGTTGCTTGGAATTGTCCCTGATGGCAGCAGCGACGAACCGTCCTTCCGATGTCTGCATGGGAATAAGACTAATTTGAAGAGGTACTTCAGAACCGTCTTTTCGCAGGCCATAGAGTACATCGCGATCTGCTCCCATCTGTCGTGGAGATGCAGATACGAGATAGGCTTTCTGCAGCTTTTTATGAGCATCGCGATGACGCGATGGGATCAGCACTTCCAGAGGTTGCCGAACCAGTTCGGCCGCCGACCAGCCAAAAACAGCTTCAATTTGACGATTGGCCTGAATGATTCTTCCCTGGCCGTCAATGATGACGATTGCATCCGGAAGATATTCAAACAGGTCTGACAAACGCCGCTCAGCGGATTCCCGTTCCATTTCGACTCCGACAGCCAGGGCAAATAGATTCACCATGGCATCGACTCGGCGTGGATGAAGCAGGGGTTTTCGACTCATCACGGCCAGAAAACCCATTTGATGTCCGGAATTGCCCTTGAGTTCACGGCCAATGAAAGCCTCAATCCGGTTTTCCACCAGGAATTGAGCCTTTGGATACCGCTCAAAAGCCCCACCTGCGATTACGCATTTCCCGCTATCCAAGACTTCTTTACACGGCATGTTCTCAGTCGAGCAGTCACCGTATGGGAGGACTTTTCCGTCTTTCAGAAAGGCCTGCACCAACATTTGGTTCGGGTCGTCTTGCAGGCCACGGCAGACGACGGCGATCTCGCATCCGACCAATTCGCTCAGTCGTGTGGCCACGGCCTCATAGAATATGGCACCATTCAGGGTGGCGAGATCAGATGAAAGGCAACGCAACGCCTGCTCCATCACCTTGTACTCGGTGATATCCGTCAACATACGCACATAGCCGGTCACTTCGCCAAGGGAGTTGGTGAGTCGTTCTGCCTGGCAAATGACCCAAATCACTTGTCCATCCAGAAATGGCAGACGATGTTCGGACTGAAAGGCTTGCCCGTCCCTCAAAAGGCCTTCCCACTGCTCCAGAAATCGGTTTCTGTCCTCCGCATAAATCGATTCTCTCCATCCATGCATCAGCGCGGTTTCACGTAAGATTCCCGTCATCTCCGTCCAGCGCCGGTTGACGTCAATACAATTTCCATCTTTGTCAAACATAATGATTCCAACGGGGGAAACCCGAGACAAAGTTTCGTACAGTGCACGGCTGTCAGAAAGCTGTTCCTGAACCTGCCGGATGTCCGTGATATTCTCGTGTGACACCACGACATAAATCTGGTCGTCGGTCTTGAACCGGTTGACACGGCAAAAGAACCAACGCTCCTCGTCTGGAGCATGACAGGGATACTCGTGAACCCACCTCTCGTCTTCACCCTGCACAATCTGCCGTATGGCCGTTGCGGTCCGACTCGCATCCTCGTCTCCACGTTCGGCAGCTTCATCGCAAATCGTCAGGTAATTGGCCCCTTCGCAAACCGTTTGCCAGGCCGTGTGATTGGATTCAGCGAAGCTCCGCCAAGCGGAGTTGGTCGCAACAATCATGCCTGTCTGATCTATGACTGCCACATGTGCGGTGAGTGAATCAAGTGTCGCGCGATTAAATTGCTCACTCTTGAGCAGGGCCTGCTGCGCCAGTTTGCGTTCGATTGCCAAACGGACAAAGCCACTGACCCATGCAATACGTTCGCCGTCCCCCTGATTGGGCGTGCGCATTTCTCTGTGATAAACAGCAAACGTTGCCACCACTCTGTTATCAGAAGTTAGAATGGGTTCCAACCAACAAGAGCGGAGATCGGCCTGTTTGCAGACCGATCGAAAATTCGTCCATGCGGGGTGATTTAAAACGTCGGCAATGACGACCCGACAGCCCGTCTGAACAACCGTGTCAAACGATCGGGCGTGTTCGCCGATTCTGAGTCCGTCAATCGCCCGATTGAAAAAGTCCGGCAGGCTGGGGCCAGCTCCATGTTGCAATTGGCTTCCCAATTCATCCAGCAACATGATCGAACAAAGTCCCGAGGGACCTTCGGATTCGTACGCCCGGGCAATCAGCCCG
>JBGSVU010000442.1:0-20105 GCA_041752775.1 Pirellulaceae bacterium
CACCAATACCGCCACTACGGCCACATTGGACCTGCAACATTTCTACATGAACGCCACATCTGTTCCGGAACCGGGACTGATGGGTGTCTGCTTGCCAGGGCTGATTGGGCTCGTTGCAGTCCGAAGAAAACGGTCGCCACAAGTCCGGTAACTGCGATTTCCCTGTAGAGTCAGGAATTGTCTCCATTGGCTGTCAGGCTTTGACGGACTTGCCTGCCGCCGGAGACGCTGTGGCTGGGATCGGGGTGTCGATTGACGGCCTGTGCCGGCAGCCGGTGACCAGCGGCGATGCCGACTGTTGCGGGTTGTTGGGGAAGTCATTCACGCCTTTCCTCGGGTCATCCGGCTTCGTTAGGGCAGCTACAATCTGTTCCCCGACGGGAGAATCAGTATGTTGGCACGGGTCCGAAAAACCGGCCCGTACCGAAAAACTTGGCCGTGGCTGTCCGGTTCAATGACGCCAGGGAACGGTGCAATTATCCGGGCAGCTGCCCGGCTGACAAATTCCGGGCATTCCTCCAGAGCGGCCGGTTTTCTGATCTCAAAAATTGATCTCGCCGGTCATGTACAGCACTCCCCGACCGGCGATTGTGACGCGTTCCCCATGGTATTCGCAAAACAGTTCGCCGCCACGCTTTGATACCTGACGTGCATAAAGCTTCGGTTTGCCAAGAATCGACGACCAGTAGGGAATCAGTGCACAATGGGCGGAACCGGTAACCGGATCTTCATCCACTCCAACCCGCGGTGCAAAAAAACGGGAGACAAAATCGCATGATGTTCCCGGTGCCGTCACAATAACTCCCCGACAGTCAACCTTTTTGAGCAATCCGGAATCGGGGGTGGTACGGAGAACGTCAACTTCACTTTTGACAACGACCATCACGTCTTCACCCGCTGCGAACACGCCTGCGCCGGTCAGCCCCAACGACCCCAGCAGGCCTTCCGGTGGCGGACACGCCCGGGTGCGGCGCGCCGGGAAGTCCAACTCGTAACAGCCACCGTTTTTCGACACCATCAGCTGTCCACTGCGACGGGTCTGAAATGTAATCCTGTTTCCTGGGACTCCCTGGCATTCAAACAAAACCAGGCCACTGGCCAGAGTGGCGTGCCCGCACAACGCCACCTCCGTCAGGGGTGTGAACCAGCGAATCTGGAAACTGTTTGCGTTTTCACCCGGAATCACAAACGCCGTTTCCGACAGATTGTTCTCGGCGGCAATAGCCAACTGTTGTTCATCGTCCAGCCACGATTCCAGAATACAAACCGCAGCCGGATTCCCCGAAAAGACTTGAGAGGTAAAGGCATCGACCTGATAAATCGGCAACTTCATTCGAATTCCATCTGGTTCATAAACGACATAAGCTGTCTCGCACACGGCTCCAGGCAAATTCGGCCATGCAGGCGACTCATCCGGGCAGGTTCATCAGACTTTTCGTTTGCGCGACGGGATTGCGTGTCTCCGGGATATTTTGCACCAGACAACCCGTGGCATTCAAATCGTCGAAAAGGCAGGGGCTGCCATTTAACAAATTTCTAGTTCCCTTCGCGCTGGAACTCGAAGCGTCGGGGTGTGCCGCCTCTGGCAAAACCGGTCGTGGCACTCAGGCCGCCACCGGAAGAGAGTTCGTAGACAATCCGCTTCGGGTAATCGTGTCGCGGGTTGTCGAACACAGCGCGGGTTGGGGACAATTCCGTGAGCAAAAACTCGGTCGGCGCTCCGCCGTTGGGCTGTGCGATGTAAACCAGTCCGCCGTCACGCTCGACAATTCGCAGATACTCGAATGCGAACATCTTGCCGCTGGTGTTGACGGAGCGCGACACAGCGAGCATCGCACCGCCAAGCGGTGGGCTCCAGCGTTCCTCATTCGACGATCCCGAACTCCTCGTTCCGGTCCAGTCGCCGGCCAGCCACGCCAAGTCACCGATCATGGCTTGGGCCGGCGCGGGCATTTCAATGTCCTCCGCATGGCGGTACAGCCCGACCGCTTCGTTTGCTGCCTGCGAGTCAACGACAACACTCACAAGCAGTCCCTCCGAAGTCGCCTGAAACTTCCTGCGGATCGTTTTGATTCCTCCAGGGACGTTGTCAGTCAGGCGTTCGAATGCAACCTCATATTCGAATGTGCCATCCTTCCAGCTGCCCTGGTAGCGAGAAATTGACTTTGGGTCATTGACTTCGGTGGTCGAGCCGTCCAGCGCGATGCGCACGTCGCGGTGTCCGGAGCCATGGCCGTCGAGAAAAACTGCGGATTCCCCAACGCGCATCGCGAACTTTGAGGACATGGGGGGGCCCAGTTGTTCAAGAGCTCGGCCGTCGGTCCGGTCCTCAACGAAAATCCACTCGCCGTCCAAAGCGCGAATACCATCTTTCTGCATCGCAACGCAGCTTGACGCCGGCCGTGTCACAAGCAGCGTGAAAACTATTGCAAGAGAAGCTGCGTGCCAGGTGCCCAATCGCATACGGTGTCCTCGCCAAATCAGAAACCGGAGAAACGGCTGTGAGGTATGAAATTGTACCATACAGTCAGGTCGTTCCAGGGGCCCTGTTGACCCGGAATCCACCGGACAAGTAAACAGGGGGCAAGTAAAAAAGGGCCAGTAAACAAATGGCGGACGGGGTTTCAGAAAGCACTTTTCTTTGACGCAGTGGCCTTCGGCGAGATTCGCGCTGCGAGCGTAGCCACAATGGCGATTACGAGTTGTGAATCGAGGAAAACCATTGGGAAAGTTTTGCTGGCCCGGTTCTACTCAATTTGAAAACCATGGTTTCCTGCGATCAACTCACCCGTGTCGTGCATGTGGGTACTGGTCAATTCAACCTGATTTCAAAATCCCGGAATATCACCTCTCGCCAGACAAAACGCGGACCATCCCGGGTCGGAAGTGACTTCGCAATCCGCCCAAATCGGTAGGCCAATCTGGTTCAATTCAGACAAAGTGTCAGCTTCGACTTCGGCAATCATCAGGCCGCTTGCTGTTTTCGGCGACTCGTAAACATCGATGGCAAAAGTGTAGCGGTTGTCAATAACGTAATAGCGCCGTTTGACCGACCTTGTTCCCGGGAGACCATCAAACACCTGACTCTGGTTTTCCTTCAGATAGATCGTCGTCATCTCCCGGACACGCGGATCGTCGGGCAGGTGGAAATCCGGAATCTTCTGTCCCAGTTTCGCGATCACGAACCCGCCATCCGGCCGCTCGACTCGCCGCAACCGAACGTACGTCCCGGAAATGAACAGATCATGCAGTCGGTGAAAATCTGATGGATCAAGCTGTTCAGGGAACCGGCTGAGGCGAAACCGTCGTTCCAGTTCCAGACGGGCGTACTTACGTGTTAAAGGTCGGTCGGTACCCATTAGTCGATTGCCCCGTTTTGTCGGAGTAATTCTGCATACTTCCGCTGGTCTTTCTGCACAGCGGCACGTAGTGGCGTCAATCCGGTGGCCGGATGCCGTGTATTGACTTCCTGTCCGTATTCGATGAACAATTGTGCCAGTCGAATCAGATCGTCCGGAGTCGACAGCGTCGGGCAGCGGAATCCGTAGTTGGCCGGTTCGATAAAATCACAGGCCAACAGGTGCAGCGGAAGAAACGGATCGCCGCTGGAATACGATTCCGTCATCGCATGCTCCCGCCTCAAATATTCGAGTTGCGATTTGATCAAACGACCGTAATCGTCAATACTGCCGTCCCGATTGTGGCTGCTGATCGCGTTTTCGATACACTTTTTCGCTACGTCGGATGTGAACAACTCCGGGCAAATAGCCCGGCAATCATCCAGAGTTTTCGGGTAGCCGGTCCAGCTCGCACCGTAGCAAATGTTATCGAACACGGATCCACGTGGCCAGTCCGTGACAGTGCCCGGCACGGAAGGACAATGGCGAAGCAAGGCCTGAATCAAGTCGTGTTGCTGATGCCGAACGACGGTAAACAGCGATGGCACGCCTCCCATGGCGACGACTTTTCTGAGCAATGCCATTTGCTCCTTGGTGGACTGGTCCTGGGCATCCCGGTCGCCACCCTGCATGAAGCTCTCTGCCCGTTGCACTGGTTCCTTTGCCGCGGGCTGCTGACCATTTGCCTTTCCCAGGTAGCTCTGATACGACGAGCGAAACAGTCGCGTCAATTCATCGGCGTGTTCCGGCCTGTCAAACATTGAATTAAACAGGCAATCGACGAAAGGCGTGCAGCAGTACCCACAGGCATTGAGCGAGGGATTCTGTCCGAGCAATAGATGGATAACGTCGAAGTGGCCGTGCTCAAGCGCGTTGACAAGCGGCATTCCGGTTTCGCGCGGTTCATCTGTTTCCAGTTTGGCGTCTGGATCGGCTCCATGTTCAAGCAGCAATCTGACGATTTCCAAATCGCCGCGCATGGCCGCGTGATAAAGCGGAAACCCATCGGTATGCAGACTTTCCGGCCTGAAATTCCTCCCCGCGAGAGATTTGTCACAGGTCAGGAATTGTCTGACCGTGACGAGGTCTCCGTGCGTCAATGCATTCCAGAATTCGTCGTTGGTGTTGGACACGGTTTCCTCATGCGGTTTCCCTGTTGTGTGACCGAATTCGCCAGAAACGAATATGGTTCATCTGCAATCAGAATTTTGCCCCTGATTCAGGCGTGAATCAATCAACAGAACTGAACCAGGGAAATTGAACGATGATACACTATCGTATCGAAGCGGCTCTGGCCGGTCTGTTGGCCGGTGGCTGATTTCGGGCATTGGTGTAGGGATCAGCGGTCGCATGCATTTCCTGCCCTCAGGTTTGAAGGTGAACGACATCGAGGAATTGAAAACGCGGGTCGCGGGTTTGCTGGCAAGTGCTTTTTTGATGTCGCCGCATCCCCGAAAACGCCAGGCGACAGGACTCGTTTTTGGGTTTCGCCAAAGGGGCGGAAACCGAAATCCGCGGGGCGGGTGAAAGGCCGGCTGCTGCTCTGGGCCATTTGTACAGCTGAAAGTCTTGATGTCTGCAGAAATTTCGGGATTTTTTGCCTCGTGCGCGCAAATTCTGCTTCTCAGCGCCATTTCCGTGTAAACAGCAGACCCGGAGACGTGAAGCCTTGAGTTCCAGCCACGATCAGGATTGTCCATCACGGACGGACTCGAACGAGCGTGCACACGGAGAACTCCTGCGCCATCGAAACTGGTTGCGGACGGTGCTGCTTGCAGGGACACGAGGTGACGAGTCGTTGGCCGACGACCTGCTGGGCGAGGTGATTGTCGAGGCCTTGGCCAGTGTTGGGCGGTGGTCGGATTTGCCTGAGACAGGTCCGTGGCTGTATCGCGTTGCTGTCCGCAAGTTTGCCAGTTACTGGCGTGTGGCCGCTCGCCGCTCGCGGCGCACGATCGGCAGTATGGCCAACAGCAATTGTGTGGGGGTGTTCAGGGCGGGGTTGAACGCGACCCGCTGGAGATGCTGTTGGAAACCGAACGCGGAAGAGCAGTGCAGGCGGCCCTAAGCCAGCTCCCCGGAAAGGACGAGAAATATTGTTACTGAAATACGTTCACCAGTGGCGGTATGCGGAAATAGAGACACACCTGGGAATACCGGTCGCGAAAATCGGCAACCGGTTGGGAGTTGCCCGCAACCGGATGGCCGAAGTCCTGCTGAAAAACTCCTCGATCGCACACTGGGCAGAACAGCAGGATTGAGACTACGACAGGAACAAATTGTTTTTCTGATTCACTTTGCGAATGCAGGGTTTTGAGAGATGAAGATGCCACCATTGGATGATGATGATCTGGAGCTTTGGCTCAACCTGCTGGTTGATGACGAGTTGTCGCCTGAGCAGCGCCGGGAACTGATTCAATATCTTAACCGGCATCCGGAATACTGGAGAATCTGCGCGAGGACGTTTCTCGACCAGCAGACGTTGCAGAACACGATCGTCCAGCCCGTGGGTGAGTCAAATTCCGGAATCACGCGAAAGGTCGTTCCCGGGAGCAAAACGGAAAAAATGGAAGTCGCGGGTCAGGTTGTCGTTGGCTTGTCGCGCGTTGAGCTGCGATCGCGACAGAACGTTTCGCGCTCTCGTCGCATGACGCGATGGTTGGCAATGGCGGGCTGCATCGCCCTGACTGGCTGCTGCGGTTTCCTGGCGGGCGCCTGGGGTGGTATCGACTGGGGCCGGCAGGAATCGAAACGGGAACTTGATCAGGCGGCCATTCAAATCGCTCAGCTCGAACGGAATCTGGACAAGGAACAGCGGTTCGGTGCCATGTTGGCCTCGCTCGGGACTTCGCCCCAGTGTGAACTGGTGAACCGGTTTCAGGGTCAGCCGATGCTGATTGAACTGGAAAACACCCCCTCTCATGCGTTGTACCTCACCAACCGGGAGGTTCCTCGCTCGCTGCTGGACTGTTTTGCTTCCGCCGGATTTGGCGTCGAAATCAAACTTTACGAACCGAAGTTCATGAACCCCTTCAAGTCGCCTGTGGTGGCGCTTGAAGTTACCAAGCGAAGTGCGTTTAATCTTTTGGCAAGTGGAGAATCCCAATGAAAGTGTTGTTGTCAATCAGTCTGTGCCTGTTGCTGTTTTCCGGCAACTCAACAGCAGTGACCGGTCAGGAGAACGAAGATTCCAGACAGGAAAATGTGGCTCAATATCTCTGGGCCATCAAGCGGTACAATCCTACTTTGCCTCGTTACAACCCTTCTTTGCCGGGTTACCATCCTTTTCAAAGTGGAGAACAAGAGCGGCTGAACCTGTTCTCGCAGTCGCTCGAGACGATGGCCCGCAATCTCGATCCGCTGGAAAGAATGAGCAACGAACTGGAAGTCGATGGATTTGAAGAGATGGCCCAGGCCGCTGAGACCTTTATGAAAGCCGCCAAACCGTTTGTCGACCGACTGGACGAGGCCGCGAGGAAACAGTCGGCATCGAGGTTGAAGTCGAACGCGCTTATGCTCCGGGCTCTGGAGTCTCAAATAAGCGACTCCAACGAGAATCCGGAAGTGCAGGAACCTGAAACGGAAAAAAAGGCTCTCATGTCACCAGGGATGACAGGCAATCCGGCCGTTGAAGAAAATATCAGGGCAGCTTGGCTGGAGAAAATGCAAAAAGTACAGCAGGAAGCAATGATGAAGACCGCTATGGAATACTACGCTGCCCGGCGACGTGCAGCCCAGACGGAGGCCAAAGAGGAAATCGGGCTCTTCCAGGAAGTCGTTGGCAGCGAAGCCACAGCAAAAATTGCGACCATTGAAGACCGCCTGACCAGGCTGGAATCCCTGCTGGAGAAGGTTTTGTCAAAGCTGGATGAAAAACAGGAATAACGCTATCACAGGATAGCCCGCAGCAAAAGATATCCCTCGAATTGTCGCTAGCCATGTAGTTTCAAAAACCGATTCCAGTCCTGCCAGACTAGTGGTCCGGCCCGAAGCAGAATGACCCTCTGGCTTGTTTCAGCGGGTTTTTGTATTCAATCGTGGGAATTCGTGCAGCGGTTGTCGATCCAGCAGGGGAACTTTGGGGAGCAGCCCGGGCTGCAATGGCTGTTAGTGGGGTTTTTCCTGTCTTCTGCGGATGCCGACCAGTTTGTTCCGGGAAAATCGTCTGGCCACCCAGGATTTCCTGCAACCAAACGGGGATTCCCGCGACCTGTCTGCATGACAACAAAGGCACAAAAGTGGCGAAATGAACCGAAACCAGCACGATGTCCTGATTGAATTGCTGGTGATCCAGACACAGTCGGGCGATCCGAATGCGATCGCCCAGTTGGCGGACCTGTTTCAGCGGGAACTTGTGGCCTACGCCGTCCGGCTGGTGGAAGACGCCCATGCAGCACAGGATGTCGTTCAGGAAACCTGGCTGAGTGTTTTGAAAACCATCGGTCGACTGAAAGACCCGGCAGCCTTTCGTTCGTGGGTCTTTCGGATTGTCCACAACAAATCGATGGACTGCCTGCGAAACGGGATTCGCGACCGCAACGAACTGCAGCATCTGGGACGATCGCAGGCGGCAGTCCGGAATGGGGATCAAGCCGGAGTGGACACGGAGTTGGTGAAGATTCAAACGTTGATTGAAGCTCTGCCACCGGCCGTGCGGGCCCTGTTGGTCCTGTATTACGAAAACGGACTTTCCATCCGTGAAATAGCCGCGATTACCGGCAACACCGAATCCGCCACCAAATCCAGACTTTACCACATTCGTCAAAAGCTCAAACTCAGTTTGTCCAAACCAGAAGGGTGAAACCATGTCCGGGAAGAAGAATATCGACGAACAAATCCGCGCTGCACTGAAGGATGGCGCGCCGACCGATCTGCTGCCAGCGTTCGATGAACAATCCCTGTTTTCGCAGGCCATGCAGATTTTTCGGGGTCGCAATCGCATGATCAACCTGCTCATGGTCGTGTGCAGCCTCGGGTGCGTGGGACTTTCGGGCTATGCGGCTTTCCGGTTCTACTGGGCGGTCGATGTCAAGGAGTTGATTGCCTGGTCGGTTGCGTTCCTGGCGGGAATCCTCGCTGTTTCGGTTATGAAAATCTGGGCATGGCTTGAGATGGAAAAGTACAGCACGATCCGGGAAATCAAGCGGCTGGAATTGCAGGTCGTCGCCCTTCGCGAGCAGATGCAAAGGCGTTGATTTCATAGACGATCCAGTAGCGGCCGGGCACAAGTGCTTCGGTGTTGACGAGTAGCGGCAGGGCGCGAGCCCTCCGGTTTTTCGGGGAGACGAATTCGCGAGTTCTAAATGCGACCGGACAGCTTGCGCTGCTCCGCTACGGTAACTGGGTTTGAACCGGGCAGCTTGCGCTGCTCTGCTATCGTGTGCGGTTTATTAGGCTCAGTCCATTTCTTCAATCGCGTCGGCCGGTGGAAACTCGATTTTCTCAAAGACTTCGGACAACGCCAGCTGACAGCCGATTTCCGGAAAGTCGATAACGGCATCGGCGCCAATATAAGTTTCCCTTTGAAAGCCGCCGCCAGCAAGACGATGAACGACCGCCGCAATCAATCCGGACTCCACCAGGATGTACTGCCGCAGAGAATCCAGCGACAGACAGGCCTCCCGCTTCTTGTTTTCGTCGGTACGTCGCGTCGATTCGGACAGCACTTCTACGATCACGACCGGTTGGTCCTGGAATGTATCCGCAGCCGGATTCAATTGGCAGGCGACGAGGACGTCGGGATAATAAAATCGCGTCCCCACGCCCGTGCCGGACACGAACTTTGGTGTCTGAATTGAAAACCTGACATGCCTTGCCGCGAAGCTGTCGTCCCTAGGCGATTGTTGCGTTGGTGGCAATCCGGTTGTGAACGTTGGTGGCACCCACCATGGCGTAGACAACTCCCTCGACGTACTCATGCTTGCGCCGGGCGAGTTTTTCACCGTCCAGATAGTCTTCGACGGAGACCGCTTGAAATTGACGTGCCGTTCACATAAACGACATCGTACCTGGCGGCTTCGACCTTTCCAGTAGTTGCGGTACAACAGTGGAAGCAAATCAGTTGTCAGACTTGAAACCGACTGTCACGTCGAGCGAATCGAGAGGAAACGAATGAGTTATCTGGAGCAACTGCACCCCCTCAACGAACACAATCTGACATTGCAGGCCAATGTCCATCCCGTGGACTGGCAAAACCCGCGACCGGCCGGACGCTACAACCTGGTCGTGATTGGAGCCGGAACAGCAGGACTGGTCACCGCGGCAGGGGCAGCGGGAATGGGAGCCAAGGTCGCGCTGATCGAACGCGGACTAATGGGGGGTGACTGCCTGAACGTCGGTTGCGTTCCCTCCAAGGCGATCATCAGTGCGGCCCGACGGCTTGCGGCGGTGCGGGATGCCGCCCGTTTTGGAATCCATGTTGAATCCGCCGAGGCTGATTTTTCTGCCGTCATGCAGCGGATGCGGGAATTGCGGGCCTCGATCAGTCCCCACGATTCAGCCCGCCGATTTACTGAACTGGGCGTCGATGTGTTTTTCGGACAGGGATCATTTGTCGACGGGAACACCGTTGATGTGGGAGGCGAAAGGCTGAAATTCAAAAAAGCCGTGATCGCAACGGGCGCTCGCGCTGCGACTTTGCCCATTACCGGAATGAAGGAAGCTGGCTATCTCACAAACGAATCCCTGTTTTCGCTGTCGGTTCTCCCCAGGCGGATGATTGTCATTGGCGCCGGGCCTATCGGTTGTGAAATGGCCCAGAGTTTCTCAAGGTTCGGCGCGGAAGTCACCGTGATTGAAATGGCGCCCCGAATCATGGCGCGGGAAGACGAACAGGCGGCAGAAATCGTACGGGCTTCCATGGAGCGGGATGGAGTCCGGTTCGTACTCGATGCCAAAGTCGTCCGCGTCGAATCCGGTGACGGATCAAAAACCGTGATCGTCCAGCATAACGGGAACGAACGGTCCATCAGCGGAGACGAGATTCTCGTCGGCACCGGACGAACTCCGAACCTCGACGGACTTGGACTGGAAAATGTCGGCGTCAAATCGAATCCGCAGCAGGGAATCGAAGTGGACGACTTTCTGCGAACCTCGAATCGCCGGATTTTTGCGGCGGGCGATGTCTGCACTCAATTCAAATTCACGCACGCTGCTGATTTTCTCGCCCGAATCGTCATTCAAAACGCACTCTTTCCGGGACGCCGCCGGGCCAGCCAGCTGATCATTCCCTGGTGCACCTACACCTCACCGGAAGTGGCCCATGTCGGGATGTATCCGGACGAAGCCCGGCAACGGGGCTTTGAAATCGACAGCTACACCCAGCCGTTTTCCGCCATCGACCGGGCAATTCTGGATTCGGAAACAGACGGATTTGCGAAAGTCCACTGCCACAAGGGGACAGACCGGATTCTCGGAGCCACCATCGTCGCTGCCAACGCGGGCGACATGATCGGCAAGATTGTGATGGCGATGAAGTATCGAATCGGACTGAAGAAAATTGCTTCAGTCATTCATCCTTACCCGACCCAGGCAGAAGCTGTTCGCAAGCTGGGCGACCAGTTCAATCGAACCAGGCTGACGCCCTTCGTAAAGTCGCTGTTCACCACGTGGTTGCGATGGACACGATAGGTCGAAAGACCATCCGTGTCGGTGCCCGATTTTTCAACCTTTCTACTCCGGGCTGCGGGAATCCGACTGAACCGGAAATCCATTTTTTTGGCAAACGAAACAGTTGGGCACGCCCGGGACTGTCGCTTCGGCCACCAGCGCCTGATTCCGATTGTTACCGCAACGTCGTCCTACCCCCAGAAAAAGATGTTCCTGTTGCAGCCTGCGAAATTGAACTTGCGAAGCAGGTTCCATCGCATGAAAAACCTGCCTGCTACGGCCCGTCCAGGTCGTGACAGTTCCGGGAATGCTCTTGTTCCGCGAGGTCGGTCTGAAGTTGCTGATAACGCTGAAACATCCTGACAAGGGCCAGGTGTTGGTCGCCCGCCAACAGCTCGGGCTGTACGGCCAATTCCACACAAACCGAAGGCGGATCGAGTGATACGGCTTCAAAGTGCTCAGCCAGAACCCTGGCAAATGCCTGAAAAAGTTCGACGGCTTCTGCGCGCCGACTCCCAAAACTGAGCCTGTCCACCAGCGAAATCCGGTTGACCCATCCGCAATAGTCTCGCGCCACGTTCTTGACCGCAAAGATCCTGCACTCGCCAGGGCGGTAGCGAAACGCCGCCTCAAAATGGGCATCGCCGAAGTGGCTGGTCCGGCAAACTCGCTGATAGTCCTCAGGTGCAACGGGAGCATCTACCAGTCGCCCCGTGACAAACCCCCAATACCAGGCATTTCCGTTCGCACCGCTGACATGCTGGCCAGGTTGTCTGTGCCAAAACCTGATCGTTGCCTGCCCCCGGGACGTTTCCACCAGGCAGCCATTGGCGGGCAACCGCATTGTCAGTCCAGTCGCTCGCGATATCCGCCGATGCTGGCGTCTGTTCAGAAACGCCCGGAGCCCGGTCGTGACTGCCAGTTTGAAGACGCGGCGGCGAAACATCAGCAATCCACAGGAAAGGGGTTCATGGCATCAGTTTTTCTCAATCCAACCTTCCCTTTTCGACAGTAACAGGTTCTGCATCGCCGGGTCTGCATCCTTGCCGGTGCATTCGATCGCATCAAACGAGTATTGTAGAAGAAACCCGGGATTGCCCGCAGGGTGCGAGCGGTTCTGAGACCGCAGAATCGCCGAACACTGGTACGTAAGCGTTCACGGGTCGATGACACATTGCCCATGTTCCAGGGGGGGCAGGCCCGTTTTTCGGCGGTACATGGGTGGACTAATGGTTAGTAACCCGGCCGAAAAAAGCGTCAGGCCCCGTCGCGTGAACGGCTGCCACTGGTACCACTGGATTCAGCGCCCAACGAAAAACAGCCCGCACTTCGGTTAAGGAAATGCGGGCTGGGGTTCACAACAGGTTGACGACCTGGTCGGCCAGGCCTTTTTCGCCCAGCACGATGTTCATCTTGCCGGCCGATGCGATCTTTTCGAGGACCTCCAGTTCCCGCAATCGCATCAAAGTCGGGTTGTCAGCCAGCAGTTTGGCGGTGTTCGCCTGGCTGCGCATGGCTGCCGTTTCTTCCCGACGCGCGATCAGGTTGGCTTCGGCCGCCTTCCGGGCTTCGGTCACACGGTTCATCAGGTCCTTCATGTCACCTGGCAGGATCACATCCTTGATACCCACCGAGGTGACCTCCAGACCCAGCACGGTGGCCTGGTCAGAAACCTGTTGTTCCAGTTCCCGGGCCACGTCGTCCTTGCCAGTCAGAAAGCTGTCCAGCTCGCGACCCCCGACCACCGCACGCAACGCCAGTTGCACCTCACGGTACAGGGACTGGCGAACGTCGCTCGAGGCGCTCACAGCGCGCCGCGCGTCCCGGACCGTAAAGGTCACGATCGCGTTCATCCGCAGGGTTACCTTGTCGAGGGTCATGATTTCCTGACCGCTGACGTCGATCTGTGTCTCGCGCCGGTCGATTTCGACAACCCGTGCGTCGGCGGCGTCCTTCCAGAAGGCGTACAGTCCTGGTTCGAGCTCTGCGACGTAACGGCCGTCGATGAACAACACCCCGACGTGGTCGCGCTGGACCCTGCTAATGTCCAGCAGGCGAACCGCTTCCGCAGCCCGCACGATGGACTTGAGGTCCGGGTGACCGAAACGCACTTCGCGGGAATCGACAATCTCGACCCGCACATCGCGAACGCCGGTCCAGAACGCATACAGACCTGCACCGAGGATTCGCGCAAAGCGTCCATCGATCCACACCAGTGCCCGCTGCCAGTCCTTCAGGTCGATCACCTCGGCCTTGCCCGCAAGCGCACCGGACTTGACAATCACGTCCAGTTTTTCATCGACCAGCCAGGGTTCCCGCTTTGAAACCGTGCGGACGCTGATCCGGTTCAGGGGATCAAACAGCCAGTGCTTTCCGGCGCCGACCAGCCCCGCAAATTCGCCTTCGCGAAACTTCAGGCCAACGTCGTAGCTGCGAATCACAATTCTCTTCAGAATGAACATCAAGCTGCCTCCTTTCACGAAAGCCGGAAAAAAATCTCGAAACGTATTGGAGTAAATGGTTTGACAACAACAGGACGCCTTGAGGCAACGGGTTGTTCGCCAATCACACGGGAACCCGACGGAGAAACGGTTTGGCAGGGAGTTGCCGAAAAGTCCGGTTCGATCTCCGGCGGGTTGTACGGCCGGAAACCTGTTCCGCCGCACTACCGCTTTCGATACGAACCATTCTGGTCAGCGTCGCCCTGTCGCCGCGATTCTGCAAAGTGAATTCACGTGTTGCTGCAACCCACTGGCAGCCTTCTTTCGCGTTTTCGATCCGACTCTCGCCGGTTCGGTAACGTTCCAGTCAACAAGCCACAGGGCTGCAGCCGATCGGGCCAAACAACCGTTGCCCGCCAGCTTCTGGTGTGGACGCCTGCGCGCCCAGAGTTGGTTTACAGCCAACCCGTTGCGTCGACGGGAGTCGAACCCGTGACCGTCAGACTTGCGGTCTGATGCTCTACCCACTGAGCTACTTCGACCGATGCTGCTTTTGAACCCGTGTACGGAACGCAAACCACCGACTGTTTTTCAACAGGGCAGATTGCGCCGGCGGAACCTCATCGACCAAAACGCTTGCCTGAAAGCAGGAACGCAGTGATTCGAACACTGTCCATCGGTTTTGGAGGCCGAGTCCGCTCCCAGGCGAACATTCCTGTAATGATTCCATGCCCAAAGGACAGGGATCGCATTGCTGCGGCATTCCGAAATCTCACGCTGCCAGGGTATGGTGCGTGCCATCGCGGTCAGTCGTTTTCCCTGAAAGTAGTCGTGGCGGTTGGAGCCGTCAAAAACGCCCCCGTTGCAGACAGCATCCTTTGAACCGCTTGCCGCTGCCGCAGGGGCAGAGGTCATTGCGGCCGAGTTTTTCTTCCAGCAACTTGTCGCCGTGCACGATCCGAACGCCGCGTTTGACGCTGGTTTCCGACGGGAAACCGCGTCGACGCTTACTCATCGGTTCGAAAAAAGTATTCGTTCTGGTTTTCGTTCTGGTGACGCATGGCAGTTCTCCTTTTAAAGTGCAGAAAGAATCTCAGTCCGAAAAAATGTAACCGGGCGAAGGTGTTGCTCAGATTTCTTCGGTGATGGTTGATGTAATCCAAACAGGCAGTCTGGTTCAAGAGCCGATGACTGGATTCGCACCAGCATGGACCTGTTTACAAGACAGGTGCCTTTCTCAGTCGAGCCACACCGGCGGAGCAGGGTGGTGTCAGTCAGGTACAAGGAATACGCCCAGCCGTTTCAGGTTCACGATGCCGGGATCATTATTTGAGTTTCAGTTGGCATCCGCGGGACGGCACCAGCGGTGGGAGACCCTGAGGTGGGACAATCAGCGTTGGGACAATCAGCGTTGGGACAGTCAGCGTTGGGACAGGCACATTTCGCGGTGGCGTGGTGCATCGGGGGCGGCGAAAAGGAGTCCGCTCTCCCATTTCAGTGGCTTGCCGGGGAATCGAACCTCGTCTGACAGTTTCGAAAACTGTCGTGCGAATCCATCACACTCGCAAGCCGTGGAGCAAAACATCCGGGATCGTGACCCGGACTTCAGGCGGAATGATATATCCTTGCCAGGAGTCGAACCTGGTCCGCAACCTTCGCAGGGTTGAATGCAGTCCCCTACACCTCAAGGACAAATGGATTTGCATTGGGCCTGACGCCTGAAATTTACAGCCTTTCATCAGTGGTGCAGGAGGGATTCGAACCCTCAAACACTTGTTCCTAAGACAAGCCGCTCAGCCGTTGGCGTACCGCACCCCATTCAGGCCTGAGGAGTCAGGTTTTTGAATTCAGGTCGATGGAACAAAGTCCTGAATTCCAAAGCCTGATCCCTGACGCCTGTTAAAGCGACCCATACCGGATTTGAACCGGTGATCTCCGCCGTGACAGGGCAGCGTCCACTCCAGGCTGGACCGATGGGCCGTTACAAAAAAACAGAATCAGGATTTGAACTTGACCTCCCAGATGATTGGTGGAACTTTTTTCGCGCCAGTCGCAGAACTGCCGTTTTCAGTGAGTCGCCCTGGACGGACTCGAACCCCGAAGCGTGTTACCGCCAGCTGTTTTCAAGACAGCGTCCTCCTCCAGCCGGATGTCTTCCGCAGCAGGCTTCAGGGCATGTCCGAACGCCTGATCGCCGATTCCCCGTTCCTGGACTCCCGTATCGGACAGAGTCCGGGTGGAAGGAGTTGAACCTTCATACCACTGCTTCAAAGGCAGCTGGCTTGCCGTTAGCCGACACCCGAATGCAGGCTTCAGACTTCAGTATTTGCGGATACCTGAGTTCTGTCTCCTGGAGTCTGTTCATGAGGCCGGTGGGATTCGAACCCACGCCTTGCGGATTAAAAGTCCGCTGTGCTGCCGTTACACCACAACCTCGAAGCGGGATTTAGGCCATGGGCCAGAGGCTGCAGGTGTTTGCAATCCGTGATGGAAACTCTTGTGAATCGCATAAGGGTCCTTCGTTTGTTATTCCTCGATCCTGAACCTTTTCAAAGTGGTAGCCCTGAGAATTGAACTCAGCGCCACCCGCATATCAGACGGGTATGGACTCCAGTCCCCGGCTACCATGCATGGCCGTTTATTCCGTGAAAACCGCACGATTTTCAGGGAGTGAATGACGCCAGTCAGTCGGGCACTCCGGGGTCGAACCGAAATCCTCCTGCTCCCAAAGCAGGCGTGCTGCCAATTGCACCTCTGCCCGATATCCAGGTTTCAGGAATCCGGCGCCGGTAACCAGCCGCAACCCGATTCCTGAAACTCCAGTGGACTGGCTGGGAGTTGAACCCAGAAGCCTTGAGTGCAAATCAAGGCGCCGACCCGTCGGCAAGCCCGTGTCAGGTTTCTGTTCAGCAGGTGTTTGGGCTGGAGGGAATTCAACGATCGTCATCGATTCGGTCGACGTCTTCTTCCAGCAGCCTGTGACCTGAACTGCCAAAGCCTGTCAAGTGACTCGTGTGGGATTCGAACCCAACCTGTCTGGCTTGAAAGACCAGCGACCTCACCAGAAGTCGAACGAGCCGAATAAAGTTTGAAGTGTGGAAAGTGAAGCGTGAAAGCCCTTTCGTCGGACGTTTTCATTTCGGATTTACCAAGTGGACCGGGAGGTGCTCGAACCCTCGTCTGCGGCTCTTCAGGCCGCCGCTACACCGTCTCAGCTACCAGTCCGTGTTCTCCCGGCTTGAGGTCCCGAACCTCAGGTTTCCGTTGCCATCTGCAAATGCATGTCTGTCAAAAACCGGACTTCTGAAACCTGAAGCCTGCCTCAAGACACGAAAAAACCCGGTGTCACTCGTCGTGACACCGGGTTTCAACGCTTTCTGGCGTGAAACAGGCCCAATGTCATCCGAGTTCGAGACGCAACGGTTGCACACTCACATCTTTCGACGCGAGACGTTCGACCATCTCAAAAATGCGCTCAGCCGGAATCGACTGAAATGACCTGGCCCGTTTTGAAGACATGACTGCGATTTCCGTTGTGATGTGGGGTCCCGAAGTGACGTGGCGGAAATTCACCCGCTGCGGGGCGAGAGCGTTATCTGTTTGTTCTCCTGATTAGACGAACTATCGGCAATTTGGTTCGCCCAATTCCGATTTTTTTTCTGCGAGTCCAGTCAACGGTCGTTTTCCAGCCCGGATTCGACATCGCCACTCCGGAATGTCTGATTTGTCATATCGACATGCGGACTGTGTCCCAATGTGTACAGCACGTGGAAAACTGCGTTGAACGCACCCACGGCCACCAGCGACGCCACCAGCGTGACCCCGCTAACCTGTTCATGGACCAGGGTCCAGATGAACTGGATGATACAGAGTGCCGAGACGATCAGCAGCGTCGGTCGGCGGGATATCCGCTCGACAACAATGGCTCCCAGCGGAGCGCCGACGGCCACGACCGGAGCCGCTGCGAGCCAGTTGGCGAAAACTTCCGGATCGACCTGATAAAACTCCGGACGCAACCGCGCGAGCACCAGGTTGGTTCCGATTCCCAAAACGGAAGTAAAGGCCATCAACACAACAGAGGTCGGAATCGAGATCTTCAGATCCGCCCGATAGAGCAGTACGAGGGTGGCGTAGATGAGCATGTCGATTCCGACACCGGTGATCGATGCCACCACGCCACCGAGCAGGCCGACCAGAAAACCGATGGGACCATCCCACTCACGCCAATGCTGCGTCATGCCCTCAGCCGCGACCAGCTCGCGCAACTTGATCAGATGCATGATCCCGAAACTTGCCCACACGACGCCGAAAAGGAGTTTCACCCACAGGTCCGGGATGAACGGCGCTATAAAAGCGGCCCCGAGGGGAGTGCCTGCCAGCGCACCCAGAAGACTGGACCGAAGCAAACGCCAGTGCAACGGCCGCCGCACCGTAAAAATGTAAATGGACGCCGATACCATCCCAATCGACTGAACCGCCAGTCCAAAATTTCTTCCCAGCGATCCCGGCATGTCAAAGATCAACACCAGTACCGGAAATCCCACGGTGCCGCCGCCCATCGGCGTCGATCCCGCAATGTACGAACCAAACGACATCGCCAGCGCAATCGGCCAGTGCGCGAGAACAGTTTCCCAATGTCCACCGGCGATTACGATCGTCATCCAGGCGGCATAAAACAGGGTCAACCAGACCAGAAACGGACGCAATCTTTGCAGCGCTGGTTTGGGGCGGCTGATGAAACGATTCTCTCCGGTTTCAGCTGGCGAGTTCATGAACTCCATTCCTCAAGGCTGTCTTCATGGGGCCGCCTCACGATTTTCAAAAGATCGATCAGTTGCTCTTTCTCGCGGCTTTTCAGGTGACCCAGCTGGCTTTCGTGCATTTGAAGAATTGCCGCGTCCATCCTGTCCAGCAACGACAGTCCCGCATCCGTGATCCCGACTTCCACAACCCGACGATTCCCGTGCGGCCGCGTTCTGACAATCCATTTCTGTTTGCCCAGCCGGTCCAGCATGCGGGTAATGTCCGGGCTGCGCGAGACCATGTTTCGGCTGAGTTCCATCGTGGGAACACGTTTCGGGTGACTCGCCCGCAGTATCCTCAGGACGTTGTACTGCTGGGCCGACAGCCCAAAAGTTGAGAGGCAGTCCTGCTCAATCGACCGCAACATGTCAAAGGTTCTCCACAAGTGCAAAAAGACCCGCTGCGAAGAAGAATCGAACGGGATCGCACACCCGGAATCGGTTTGGCTGGAACGCGTCATGCCGCCCAGTCTAAGGGAACCCTGGTCAGTCGTCAAGACAACATTTGTTGCAACAAGCATCCCGGGGGCGCCGTGTGATTGTCCGAATTTACCCCGGTAGGGGTTTGAAGCCATTGGCCGTGGGTTGAGCGCAGCGATACCCACGGAAACCGAATCTTGTTAAACGAGCACCCTGAAAGGGTGCCAGCCTGCGATCCGGCGGTTCAGCAAAATAAAGCAGCGTTGGGATCGTGTGAGGTGTTTTCTGGCACGCCTTCGGCTTGCATCAGTTGCGCCGACAACCGAAAGTGTTCACCGCTCCCATGCCTTCGGCCAATGGCTGTAACTCCTTTGGAGTTTTGATTTTCCGATTCGCACTATGGCATGCATGGAAATCGGCTGGAAAAAGATGTGTGGTACGATGAGGGGCCACGGGCCACCCCTGAAATTGCAGTGAGCTTTCTTCCTCCAAACCTGCAGGATATTCCATGACTGAAATTCCGATTGTGGCCAGAACACTGCTGATTCTGTTGCTAATGGGAGCGTCTGCAACGTTGATCGCCCAGTCGATCCCGGAGTTGCGGGCCACAGCGGTCAACCGGCACCGGCGGCTAATCATGGACAACGATGGAAATGACGTCGTCACCATGAAGGTGTTGACCGCTGAAGAGTTTCTGGCCCAGCGCACAGCTCCGCTGGCCGGTTCGGGGGTCGATACGATATTTTACTGTTCGAACGCAACCTTCGGACTTTCGACCCGCCCCAGCCGGATCTGGCAGCCACGCGATTACCGCGCCTCGGGAAAAGAAGCCTGGTCCGTTGAGGAAATGGAACAGGCGGGGCTGGATTCACTGAAGCTGGTTTCGCAGTTCGGGCGCGCGAATGGTATCGAAGTCTTCAGCTCGGTACGGATGAACGATGTCCATGACCACAATCCCCGAACGGACTATGGCATGGCCATGTTCGAGCACAACCGTTTGAAAACAGCCCATCCGGAATGGTTGCTGGGGACTCTGGAGAAGAGGTCCCGGACCGGTGCCTGGTCAGCCGTGGACTACCTGAATCCGGATGTTCGCGAGTCGGTCCTGGCCTATATCGAAGAAACCTGCCGGGAATACGACATTGACGGAGTCTCGCTGGATTTTTTTCGTCACCCTGTTTTTTTCAGGTCGACGTTTGCTGGCGAGGTTGCGACCGGGCCCGAACTGGCTGCGATGACGGACCTGTTTCGCCGCATCCGGAAAATGACCGAACAGGTTGGCAAGGAAAAAGGCAGGCCGTTGATGGTTTCCCTGCGGGTACCCGATTCTGTCGACTACTGCCGGGCCATTGGGCTGGAGCTGGATTTGTGGCTGGAAGAGCATTTGATCGACCTGATGGTGGTTACCGGGTATTTCCAGCTGAACGACTGGGACT
>JBGSVU010000443.1:0-2230 GCA_041752775.1 Pirellulaceae bacterium
ACCAAACCGGGCTCTCAGACCCGCCATGACGGCCCGGTTGGTACCCAGTCCGTTGCCGTCGAGTTCCAGAATTTTTGGATCGGAATAGCTGGCCATGTCAAGTTCGTATACCAGTTCGGCCACACGAATGTAGATAAACTCGGGTCCGGTCACCAAAAGAGATTCGGTGATGGTGTCGACAGCCAGAGTGGCCATGGGTTTCTCTTTTTCGGGGTCGCCCCCCTGCTGCTCACCCCCCCGTCCGCTCAGGGACTGCATCATTTTCATCATCTGGGCGGCCTGGGCAGCTTCGGCATTGCCACCGCCACCACCCTGTTCATTGGCGGTCCGGAAGACTTCGGGCAACGTACTTTCAATCAGTGTTTTCAGTTCGGTAGGGTCGCGATGAAGTACGGGAATGCGGTAGGTGTTTCCCATCGTGTTGATGATATGCGACGCATCGGGTTGATCGATCAGATTGATCAGTTCCTCCAGAACGAGGTAGTCGTACTCGGTCGCGCCGGTAACGAACAACAAATTGAATCGCATGTCGTAGGTAATATTGACGGTGCCTTCCAGCAGGGGTGAAGCTGCTCCGGCCGAAGCACCACCGCCCAGCAGGTCCCCCATCAGGTCGCCTCCCATACCGCGGGCGTTGCTCATCATCCCCCCCATCATGCCGGCGATGCCACCGGCACCTGCCCCACCACCACCACCACCGGAGATCTGCAGGACACTTTCGAGCAGCGTTTTGGCCTGGTCGGCCTTGCGGTACTCCAGTTCAAAAACAAACGGCTTCTGCGGCGTGCCTTCCGTGCTGGCCAGTTCGTTCAACAGCTGCATGGCGTCGTCGAGCGCGTCGAGGTCTTCGGAATTGAGCACCAGTCCACCCTTGACTCGGCGCACCGTCAGGGGCGCTCCGGGTACGGAGGGTTTTTGGGGAGGCGGGACGTATTCGTTCGATGCACGACCCGTTCCCTCCTGGACTTCATCCTGGGGATCCTGCCGGGCAAAAACCGCTGGTGGAGATGACGAAAGCGAAAAGCTGCCGTCGCCCAGTTCTTTTTGCGGCACGGAGTTGGTGTTCGATTCGGGAACCGGATTCGCCTGGGGCGAAGCGGCAGGTTGACTGGTTTGGTCTTCGGACGGCAGGCGTTCAGGAGTGGCGGAAGGCACCCGTGACTCGAGCAGATTGCGGACCCGTTCCAGTTCCATTTCGCGGCGCGAACGCGTATCAGGAGCCGCCCCCTGCGGCATGCCCCCGGTTCCACGGTCTTCCGGGCGAATCACCGACAGGAAATTGCCGCGACCGGTCGTACCCCAATACTGTTCCAGCTTGACCATCAAATCGTCGGCCTCGGCATCCGAGGCGGTAAATGAACGGGTTGTGGTGCGAATGGTACCGAATGATCCGGTAGGCTGGTCGATCGCTTCGATCAATTCGCTGACCCGGGCCACTTCGTTCGGTTTGCCATTGACGAACAGCCGCCGGGTGGCGGAATCGACGGAAAAAATCGGGCCTTTACTGCCTGGAACGTCGGTCAGTGTCGCGCCGAACAACTCATTCAGCCGCGTGACCGCTTCGGTGGGCGTGACATTTTTGAGCTCAAAAACACCCCATCCCTTGTTCGATCCATTCAGTTGCGAAATCAGCTCCGCGACATGTTCGTGATCGGCGCGACGGGCCGTTACAAAAATCTGGGCCGTGGGTTCGTCCATCGACATGACCATATCCCGGCCGGCGCAGTTGTACTGCAGCACCGAGAAGGCCAGTTCCACGTCGCCCGCAGGAGAGTAGGCGCTGAAGTAGGCCTTTTCCGCGCTGGTTTCACCGGGCCTGGAATCATCCACATCGATGTGTTTGGCGAGTTCCAGAAATTCGTCGATCCGTTCCCGGGTCCCGCGCAGGTAAAGCTTGCTGCCAAGGGTCTGGGGCACGATAGTCAGTGTGTTGTCGGGCGTGGCAAAACCATTGTCGGGGATCTGCATGAAAGGACGTACCGCCAGCATCAGTTCTTCGGTCGGCACGAATTTCAGTTCGTAGGTGTCAAAAACGTTGCTGCCTTTGACTTTCTGGCGGGCTGAGGCGATCATGTCGCGAATGATCCGCAACGTCGCACCCGTCTCCCGGACGCGCACCAGATTGGTGGCTTCCAAAGGTTCGAACTGTTCCACATGGTCGCGGTTGACCAGCCGGCGGATGTCCTCCAGGACCGAAGTGTTTTGCAGATCATTCAGATCGAACACGGTT